>JBCCMW010000107.1:0-10959 GCA_039026175.1 Pseudomonadota bacterium | reverse complement strand
CGGCGCCGGCCTGCCGCCGCCGGGCTGCGGGCCCGCCTGGCCGCCGACCAGCTGCGGATAGTTCCGGGTGCGCTTTTTCAGCACCTCGTCGCGCGGGCCGAAATCGATCTGCAGCCCGCGGTCCAGCATCAGCAGCATGTCGCAGGCGGCGATAGCGCTCGGCCGGTGGGCGATGACAACGACGGTGCGCCCGCGCTCCTTGGCGCTGCGGATCGCGTCGATCACCGCCTGCTCGCCCTGGGCGTCGAGGTTGGCGTTGGGCTCGTCCAGCACCAGCACCGGCGGGTCACCGTAAAGCGCCCTGGCCAGCGCCACGCGCTGGCGCTGGCCGCCCGAGAGCCGGGCACCCGAGGCGCCGATCTGGGTGTCGTAGCCCTGCGGCAGGGCCAGCAGCATGTCGTGCGCCCCGGCGCGCTTGGCCGCCTCGACCACCTGGCGGTCGTCGGGCTGCACGGCCATGCGCGCGATGTTCTGCGCCACGGTGCCGGAAAACAGCGCCACCTCCTGGGGCAGATAGCCGAAATGGCGCCCCACATCGGCCGAAGGCCACTGGTCCAGCGCCGCCCCGTCCAGCTTGACGCGGCCCACGGTGGGCGGCCAGACGCCGACCAGCACCTTGGCCAGCGTCGTCTTGCCGGCCCCCGACGGGCCGATGACGCCCAGCGCCGTGCCGGGCTTCGCCGCGAAACTGACGTCGCGCAGCGCGACCGACTGTTCGTCGGGCGCCCGGACCGAGACCTTTTGCACCTCGATCGATCCTTGCGGGGCCGGCAGCTCGGTCTTGCGCGGCTCCTTGGGGATGTCCTCCAGGAACTTGCCCAGATCGCGCCAGCCCTGGCTGGCGCGCTGCACCATGCTCCACTGGCCGATGGCCTGCTCGACCGGGGCCAGCGCGCGGCCCATCAGGATCGAGGCGGCGATCATCATGCCGGGGCTGATCTCCTGTTGCAGCGCGAGCCAGGCGCCGAGCGCCAGCATCATCGACTGCAGATACATGCGCAGGCCCTTGGACGCGGCCGAGTAGCTGCCGCTGCGGTCCGAGGCGCCGATCTGCTTGTCCAGCGCCTCGCCGCGCAGCGCGCTCCAGCGCGACAGGGTGGCCTCGCGCATACCGAGCCCCTGCACCGCCTCGGCGTTCTGGCGCACCGCCTCGCCCAGGTTCTCGGCCTCGTTGCCGGCACCCTGCGCCTCGCGCTGCAGCGTGCGCGAGCGGTACTGGTTGAGCGCCGTCAGCAGCACCAGCAGCACCCCGCCGGCGATGGCCAGCAGGCCCAGATAGGGGTGAAACAGGAAGATGATGGCCAGGAACAGCGGCGTCCACGGCACGTCGAACACCGCCAGCGGCGCCGGACCCGACAAGAGCTGGCGGATCGCATCCAGGTTGCGCGCGGCGACGTTGGGACGGGCGCGCACGTTGGGCGACACCGCGGTCTTGAGCGTGGCGACGAACACCCGGTGCTGCATCAGCTCCTGAAAGCGCGCGCCGGCCCGGGCCAGCATGCGCCCGCGTACATACTCCAGCAGGCCCATCATGCCGTAGAGAAAGGTCACCAGCACCACCAACGCCACCAGCGTCGGCACCGAGCGGCTGGCCAGCACCCGGTCGTAGACCTGCAGCATGAACAGCGGCCCGGTCAGCATCAGCAGATTCACGAAGATGCTGAAGATCAGCACCGACATGAAATGGCTGCGGCTTCGCGCCATCGCAGCCTTCATCTCGGCGACGCCGTACTCGCTCTGCATGTCTGCCTCTCTTGTCCGGCCTGGGCCCGGTGCATCGGGCCTCTTGGTGCATCCCTGCCACGCGAGGGCGAAGAAGACGTTGTGTCGGGGCTCACGCGTCGGCCGCATAGATCATGGCCGGCCGGCCACAGACGGGAAAAGAAGCACGCGGCGACTGCATACCGGCTCGCCAAACGGTTGCCAACGACCGAGGCGGCCGACTCGCAAATTCTGACAGGCTGCGCCCGCCCACCCGACCGTCCGCCACCCAAAGGCGTGCCAAAAGGGAACGCCACGCCCGTGGACCGGCACTCGGGCCGGCACTCGGGCCGGTCCCGGGGCCGGTTCTGGGGCCAGTCCTGGTTGCAGGCACTGGGGCCCATCCTGGGGCCGGTCCCGGATGCAGGCACTGGGGCCGGCCCTGGAGCCGGTCCTAGGGCCAGTACCGGGGCCGCTACAGGTGCGGGTAGCGGAGCCGGTCCTGGCGCAGGCACTTGGGCCAATCCTGGGGCCGGTCCTGAGGCCCGTACTGGTGCCGCTACCGAGGCCGCGACTGGGGCGGGTAACAGCAGGGTTGCTGGCACCGGGGATGCGCAACCCTGCGACGCTGCTCTCGCTGATGCGGGCTCTGGGATATGCGGGCTCTGGGTCATTCGGGCTCTGGGTGATGGGGGCCCTGGGCGGTGCGGGCTGGCCGAAACCCTGAACGCGCTGGCCAGCGAGCCCGAACAACGCGTGGCCGTCGTCCCCCTGCACGCGCGGCACGCTGCCAGCGATGGCGGCTCGTCGATGTCCCCCGCAACCGGCCCGCCCGGCTGCGGCCTGCATGACGGCGCCGCGCCGCCCGCTTGTCACGGCTCCGACAGCGTGCGATGCCCACCCCGCGGCCCAGTCCGCGCGCCTGGCCCTCTGGCGGAATTGGTAGACGCGAGGGTCTCAAAAACCCTTGCCTTCGGGCGTGCCGGTTCGATCCCGGCGGGGGCCACCACGCGCGCGGACAACCGGACCAGGGGACCGGGGGGACCGGGGGGACGAGGGGACCGGAAGGCGAAAGGACGATCCGCCCTGGGACCCGGCCCGACCGCCCGGGGCGCGGAGGCGGCGCCCGCCGTTGGGGAACGCGGCGCCGGATGCAGCGGCCGATGGAGGGGTGGGGATGATCCGCAAGCTGTACGACTGGGTGCTCGCCCAGGGCGCCAAGCCCTATGCGCTGTGGATGCTGGCCTTTGTCAGCTTCATCGAAAGCTCGGTGTTCCCGATCCCGCCCGACGTGCTGCTGATCCCGATGATCCTGGCCGCGCCGCACCGCGCCTGGTGGATCGCCACCGTGTGCACCGTGGCTTCCGTCGCCGGCGGATTGGCAGGCTACGGGCTGGGCGCGCTGGCGTTCGAGACGGTGGGCCGCCCGGTGCTAGATTTCTATGGCAAGATGGATGCGTTCGGCGACTTCCAGCGGCGCTTTGCCGAGTGGGGCGCCTGGATCGTGTTCGGCGCGGGCGTCACACCCTTTCCCTACAAGGTGATCACCATCGCCTCGGGCACCGTGGGGCTGGATCTGGTGGTGTTCACCGTGTCCTCGATCGCGGCGCGGGGGCTGCGCTTTTTCCTGGTGGCCGCGCTGCTCAAGTACGTCGGCCCGCCCATCCAGGCCTGGATCGAGGAACGCCTGGGCCTCGCCTTCACGGTCGCGTTCGTCCTGTTGATCGGCGGCTTTGTGGCTGCGAAGTACCTCGTATGATGACCGTGTACGGGCGGATGCTGCTCGCGGCGAGCGCATCGGTCCTTGTCCTGATCGCCGCGCTTGCCTTCCAGTACCTCGGCGGGTTCGAGCCGTGCGAGATGTGCCTGTGGCAGCGCTGGCCGCATCTGGCGGCCGTGGTCGTCGGCGCGCTCGGCATCACGGTGCTGTGGCGCGTGCGCCGGCTGATGGCAGGGATCGGGACCCTGGCGATGGCCGTCAGCGCCGGGCTTGCGCTGCTGCATGTCGGCGTCGAGCAGGGCTGGTGGGAGGGTTTTACCGCCTGCGCCACCAGCCTGGACCCAGCAGGCATGTCGGCCGAGGATTTCATCGCCGGCCTGCCCGAGGGGCCCGTGACACCGTGCACGGACCCCGAATGGTTCTTCCTCGGCCTCAGCATGGCCGCGTGGAACGGTCTGATTTCCCTCGGTCTTGCGGTGCTGTGGGGAGCCTCGGTGGTCTGGTGGCGGATGCCGTTCGACCGCGAAATCTGAGAGGCGCCGTTCCCCGGCACTCGGTTCAACGCGGCCAGGCTCACGATTGCTCGTCTCGCTTTTGCTAGCCTCGCGGTTGCCCGTCTCGCGGTTGCCCGTCTCAAGGTTGCCCGTCTCGCGGTTGCCCGTCTCGCGGTTGCCGCTCACGCGGTCGACAGACGGGCGGCCGCCTGGTTCAGGGCAATCAAGCTCGCGGCGGCCAGGTTCGCAACGGCCCGGTTTGTGCCCGCGCGTCGCGCCGCCGCGCCACTTGGCCGGGCGCCCGGCCCACCCGCGACAGTGTACGCCCACAGATCGCGAACATCCCATGAACAGCGAGTCACCGCCTCATAGACCGGTGCAGGGTGCGACGCCCGCGCGATGTACACGATCCGTTGGCGAATGCGCGACCACACTGACGTGGGCGGGCGCGGGCGCGGGCGCGGGCGCCGCTACCCAGCAACCACCCCGGCAGCCGCGGCAGGGCGCGGGCGCCGGTACCCAGCACTCACCTCGGCAGCCGCGGCAGAGCGCGGGCGCCAGTACCCGCCAACCACCCCGGCAGCAGCGGCAGGGCGCGGGTGCCGGTGCCCGCCGACCACCCTGGCAGCCGCGCCCGGGACATGGGTGCCACGACCGCGCCGCGGGGCGATGCGCTGACGAAACGGCACGGGTTGCGGCGCGCGCCGCGGGCACCACAGTGCCTCACAACACCCGCGCGCGAGGCCCGATGTACCCCTATCTGCGCACCCTCGGCATCCTGCTTAGCGCCCGACCCACGCCCGGTCGCGCGCCCGAGCAGCCGAGCGTCTTCCGCACCGTCTGCTGGCCATGGGACGCCGATATGTTCCTCGAGCTCAACAACGGGCGCCACCTCACCCTGTTCGACCTCGGCCGCTTGGACTATGGCGCCCGCCTCGGCCTGTTCCGCGCGCTGCGCCGAAACGGCTGGGGTCTCGTCGTCGGTGGCGTGCAGGTCCAGTACCGCCGCCGCATTCGAGTGTTCCAGCGCTTCGAGATCGTGACCCGCTTGCTCGCGCGCGACGCCAAATGGTTCTACTTCGAGCAGACGACCGTGCGGCGGGGCACGCCCTGCTCGTCGGCCCTGCTCCGCGTCGCGGTGGTGGACGGGCCCAAGGGGACGGTGCCGACACAGCGGGTTGCCGAGGCGCTGGGCTGGCCCGACTGGCACGGCGCTCTGCCCGCCTGGGCCGCGCAACTGGCCGAGGCCGACAGTGCCCGACCCTGGCCGCCCGAGGCTGCCGCACCGGCCGCATCCCGAACCCGCGTCCAACCGGCGAGCGAGACCTGACCGGGGCCCACCGCAGCGCCGACCCAATCCCTGCCCCAAACCACGCCCGAAGCCGCGCCCACACCAGAACCCCGGCCGGGCCGATCAGCTGTCCAGTTCGGCGTCCCAGTAGAGGAAATCCATCCAGCTCTCGTGCAGATAGTTGGGCGGGAACTTGCGCCCCTTGTTCTGCAGCTCGGCCGCGTCGGGCCGGTAGGGCGGGCGCGCCAGCGACATCCCGGCCTCGCGCACCGTATGGTTGGCTTTGCGCAGGTTGCAGCGCGAGCAGGCCGCCACAACGTTGGTCCATGTCGTTTTGCCGCCGCGCGACCGGGGCACCACGTGATCGAACGTCATCTCGCCCCCGGCCCCGCAGTACTGGCACGTGAACTCGTCGCGCAGAAACAGGTTGAACCGCGTGAACGCCGGATAGCGCGCGGGCTTTACATAGTCGCGCAGCACCACCACCGAGGGCAGGCGGAAGGCGATCGAGGGCGAGCGCACCTCGAAATCATACTCCGCGACGATCGCGACACGGTCCAGGAACACGGCCTTGACGGCCTCCTGCCACGGCCAGAGCGATAGCGGAAAATACGACAACGGCCGGTAATCGGCGTTCAACACCAGGGCCGGGTGATCGCGCAGCACCGCCGGTTGGCGCACGAACTGGCTGGCGAAGGTGCCGGTGAGCGCGCTACCGGAAACCCCGACCTCTCGCGGTCGGGCGCCGGTAGCGCCGGTACTTGGGGCCGATCCGCGCGCGTTTCCCACAGCCATGTCGCCCTCACCGTCTGTCGTAGGACATCTGAAGGCGGGCTCGGGCGGCCACGCCCCTCGGGGCCTACTATATCTCGCGGCGACCGAGGCGCAACGCTCTAGATGCGCCACCGCCGTGCAGCTTCTAACAGTAACATGCGACAGTTCCGCGACGCTGCCAGCGCCGCCGATCGCCGCGCTTATCCCACGTTCGTCAACAGCTTTTCCACAAGGAACCGTGCCGCCAGTTGCAGCCCGTCCGGGGCGATGCCGTGCGGCGTGCCGGCGCTGACGTGGGTGTCCACGGCAAAGCCCGCGGCCGTCAGCGCCGAGCCCGCCTCGGCCAGCGACTCGACGCCGATCACCTCGTCGCAGTCGCCGTGCACCAGCAGGATCGGCGGGCGGGACACAGTCTCGCGCGCCAGCCGTTCGGGCAGCAGCAGCCGGCCGGAAAAGCCCACGATGCCCGCCAGCGCTGTGCCGCGCCGCGCCGAGACATGCAGCGCCATCATCGTGCCCTGGCTGAAGCCGACCAGCGCGGTCCGGGCGGGCTCGACGCCCTCGGCAGCCATGGCGGCGTCCAGATAGGCGTTCAGCGTCTCGACCGACGCGGCAAAGCCGCGGTCGCGCTCGGCCTCGGCCGACCCGTCGATCCACGGGATCGGAAACCACTGGCGCCCGAACGGGTTCGCCCGGCAGGGCTGCGGCGCGTTCGGGCTGCGAAAGGCGGTGCCTGGCAGCGCCTGGCCCAACGGGCCCGCCAGGCCGAACAGATCGTCGCCGTCGGCACCGTAGCCGTGCAGCAGCACCACCAGCCGCTCGGCAGTGCCCAGCGCGGGGCCGCTGCGGGGCCCGGCCAGGAACTGGTCGGGATCGCCGGGCGTCGTCTGGGTCATCGGGAGATCCCTTCGCGCATCTTGACCCGGGCGTAGTAGGCCCAGAGCAGGCGCGCGGCAACGGCGCGCCACGGCGACCAGGCCTCGGCCATCGCGCGCAGCGGCTTTTCGCCCGGCCGATCGGCCAGGTCGAAGAGCAGCCTCGCCGCTTCCTGAAGCGCCAGATCGCCGGGGGCGAAGACGTCCGCCCGGCCCACGGCGAACATCAGATAGATCTCGGCCGTCCACACGCCGATGCCCTTGACCGCCGTCAGCCGGGCGATGGCGTCGTCCTCGGGCATCGCGGCCAGGGCATCGAAATCCAGCCCGGCCTCGGCGAGGGCCAGCGCATAGGCGATCTTCTGGCGCGACAGGCCGCAGGCACGCAGGCCCTCGGCGCCCTGGGCCGCCACGCCTGCAGCCGTGGTCGCATCGGCTGCCTGCAGCTTGGCCCAGACCGCCGCGGCCGAGGCGACCGAGAGCTGCTGGCCGCAGATCGCGCGGAGCAGCGCATCGAAGCCGCCCGGCTGGCGGCGCAGCGGCGGTGGACCGGTCATCGCCAGCGCCTCGGCAAAGCGCGGCTCGCGCGCTGCGAGCCACGCGGTGCCTTCGGCGACGCAGGCGTCGGTCTGGATCAGACGGGCGGACACACAGCCGTTGTCGACACCCGCCCCGGCCCGGTCAAGCCGCCCGCCGCGCGGCGGCGCATCGGCGGCACGCCGGCTGAGCCCGGTCAGAGTACGGTCAGAGCCCAGTCAGAGCCCGGGCAGAGCCCAGTCAGAGCCCCGTCAGAACCCGGGCAGAGCCCGGTCAGAGCCCGCTGCCCGGGATCCGGTAATGGGCGGCCAGACGCTGCAGCGCGAGCTTCAGCACCACCTTGCCCGAGCGCGCCGACCAGCCGAAGCGCTTCTCGCAGGCCGACAGCCCTTCGAGATAACAGCAGACCCGCAGCGCAACGTCGGCCAGGCCGGGCCCCAGCAGCGCGAGCGCCGCCGTGACCCGGGCGCGCGCATCGGCAGGGCCCTCGGCCGGCCCGCGCGGCGGCGGCGAGCCCGCCAGCGCATCGCCCGGGGTCAGGAACTTGCGCCAATCCTGGGTGATCTGCGGGCCCATCTGCGCACGCTCAAAGTCGCTCCGCAGCCGCTCGCCCGCCTCGACCTCGACCGGGGTGAGATAGGGCTTGCCGTCCGGGCCCGGCCGCTTGGCCAGCCATCCCAGCACGCTCTCGGCCAGGTTCACCGACGCCGCAGCGGCGCTGCCGTCCACCGGGTCCAGCACGGTGCGCTCGCCCGGCAGACGGTGCTGCGCGGCGAACGGCGTGGCGCCCTCGGCGAGCCCCATGCCCCGCTCGGCGGTCGCGCTCTCGGCCAGGGCGCGGCGCAGGAAGGCGCGGCCGACGTCGGTCACCCGATAGCGCACCGAGGCGGTGCCGCGCTCGCCGATGCGGATCCAGTCGCGGCGCAGGAATTCCGCGGCCAGGGCCACGGGGAACATCGCGATCGGGCGGCGATGCTGGTTGGCGGCACAGAACACGCCCGCCTTCTCGGCCCCATCGGCGACCAGCAGGAACGAGCCCGGCTCGCACAGCCGGCGCAGATACCGCTTGGCCTCGCGCACGACCTCGCGCTCGCCCGGTGCTGGTTGGGCTGATTGGGCTGGCTGGCCCGGCTGGGCAGGCTGGCCCGGCTGGCCCGGCTGGGCTGCCTGGGCGGGCGCCGCAACCGGCGCCGGGGCGGCCGGGGCGCCGCTGGGGTCCGACGCGCCGTCGGTGGGCGCGCGGTCCTCGGGCGCCTCGGGGGAGGGGTCGGCGGGGTCGGGCAGCGCGCTCTCCAACAGATCGAACATCCTGTCCAACAGCGGGTCGTCGCGCCGCTCCTCGACCCGGCGCACCGTGCGCAGCACCGTCGATGGGTGGGTGCCCATCACGGCGGCGATGGCGCGAATGCTCTGCCCGGCGCCCGTGTGGGCCAGATAGACGGCCGCATCGCGTGCGCTGCAGCACACGGTCTTGGCCCCGAACACGGCCGCTGCGCGCTTTGAACAATCCTGTAGAACCGCCTGAGTTATCGACATTTTTCACGCACCACTGGTTGTTACTCGAGCGAAACGATGCCGGCGATTGCGTTAACGAGATATGAATAGTCTCCAAAACAATAATCTTCACTTTTTATTAAGAAAGACTGCGCGCTGCCTTGTCTCATTACGCAACGCTACTGCCACAAAACCCGACAGTCGGCGCGAACAAACCGCGAGGAGAGCGCCATGCAGCCCGCCATCCACACCGCCGCCAGCGCCGACGGCCCGGCCGATGCCAAGCCGGTCGAGACCGATCCCAAACGGCCGAGACTGTTGGTACAGACCGCGCGGCATGCGGCGGCGGCGATGGTGCGGCGCGACCGGGTGCCGCCGGCGACCGAGCGCGAGCGGCTGGCGCGGCTGGAGGCCGAGCGCGAGGCAGCGCGGCGCGCACGCCCCTTCGCCTGGCGCGTGGCGCCCCACGTCACGCTGCTGGCAGCAGTGATGGCAATCGACGCGCGCGCCGCCGCGGAGGCTCGGCTGGAGGCTCAGCTAAAGGCGTCGGGTTCGGATGCCTTGCGCTCGGCCACATAGGCCATCAGCGCCTCGCGCGTGCCAGGGTCCAACGCCGGGGCCTGATAGTCGGCGAGCATGCGCTCGACCCGCCGGGCGGCCAGGGCCACGCTGTCGGGGCCGCCATCCTCGGCCCAGGTCTCGAACGGGCGATAGTCCAGCACGTCCGAGCGCCAGTACGCGGTCTTGTAGTTCGCCTGGGTGTGGGCGCAGTCGAAGAAGTTGGCGCCCGCCCCCTTGCCGCCGACCTCGCGCAGCGCGTCCATCGCCAGGCCGTTGTCGTCGACCGCGATCCCCTCGGCCATCGCGTGCAGGGCGCCTAGCTGATCGGCGTCCAGCACCAGCTTTTCGGGGCTCGACACCAGCCCGCCCTCCAACCAGCCGGCGGCGTGCAGCATGAAGTTGACGCCGCCCATCAGCGCGGTCTGCAGGGTGTTCGCCGTCTCGTAGCCCGCCTGGGCGTCCGGCAGCTTGGCGCCGCAGAGCGCCCCGCCCGAGCGGAAGGGCAAGTTCAGACGCCGCGCCAACTGTCCAGCACCGTATAGAATTTTCGAGGCCTCGGGCGTGCCGAAGGTGGGTGCGCCCGACTTCATGTCGATGGACGTGACAAACGCGCCGAAGATCACCGGCGCGCCGGGGCGCACAAGCTGGCTGTAGGCCACGCCCGCCAGCACCTCGGCCAAAATCTGGGTCAGCGTACCGGCCACCGTGACCGGCGCCATCGCGCCGCCCACGATGAAGGGCGAGACGATGCAGGCCTGCCCCGCGCGGGCATAGACCTCGAGCGCGCCCATCATCGTCCCGTCCAGCGTGAGCGGCGAGTTCAGGTTGATCAGCGACGGCATCACCGCGTTCTGGGCGACGAACTCGGCACCGAACAGGATCTCGGACATCCGCACGCTGTCGACCGCCCGGGCGGGGTCGGTGACCGAGCCCATGTACGGCTTGTCCGACAGCGTCATGTGCGCCAGCAGCATGTCGAGGTGGCGCTTGTTGACCGCCACATCCGTCGGCTCGCACACCGTGCCGCCCGAATGGTGCAGATAGGGCGACAGGTACGTGAGCTTCACCAGCTTTTCGAAATCGGCGATGGTGGCATAGCGCCGCCCACCGTTCAGATCACGCACGAAGGGTGGGCCGTAAACAGGTGCCAGAACGAGGTTTTTGCCGCCTATCTCGACCGAGCGTTCGGGATTGCGCGCGTGCTGGGTGAACCGCGCGGGGGCGGTGGCGCAGAGCTGGCGCGCCATGCCGCGGGGAATGCGCACCCGGTCTTCGCGCACGTCGGCGCCCGCGTCGCGCCACCGCGCCAGCGCAGCCGGGTTGTCGACGAAGGCGACGCCGATCTCCTCCAGCACGGTCTCGGCGTTGTGCTCGATGATCTCCAACGCCTCGGCGTCCAGGATCTCGACGCTGGGGATCCGGCGCTCGATGTAGCGGGCGAAGGCGACGTCGGGCGCGCTGCGGGCCGCCCGCCGCGCAGCACCGCCGCCGCCGCCACGGGCCCGGCGCCGG
>JBCCMW010000106.1:0-11024 GCA_039026175.1 Pseudomonadota bacterium | reverse complement strand
CGCGGCCTCGGCCGCATGGGCCTTGCCGCCCTAGCGCTCGCGCTGGCGGCCTGTGCCTCGACGCCGGGCCGCGAGGCGCCCCGCGGCGGCGCGGCGGCGACGCCCGAGCGGACGGCGCCAGACCCCGCCACCCGCTCGATCGCCACCGGACCCGCGCGCGTTGCCCTGTTGTTGCCGCTCGGCGCCACCGCCGACCGGGTCCGCGGCGACGCCAAGGCCATCGAGAATGCCGCGCGCCTCGCCCTGACGGGGCCGGACGGCGCCGCCGTACGGCTCAGCGTGCACGACACCCGGGGCGAGCCGTCGGTGGCCGAGGCTGCCGTGCGCCGCGCGCTGGCCGACGGGGCCGAGCTGATCATCGGCCCGCTCTTTGCCGGGGCCACCCGGGCGGTGGCGGGCCCGGCCCAGGCCGCGGGCGTCCCCGTGCTCTCGTTCTCGACCGACACCAGCGCGGCCGGCAGTGGCGTCTGGGTGACCGGCTTCACGCCCGAGAACGAGGTCGCGCGGATTATGGCCTATGCCGCGGCCAACCAGATCACGCGCATCGGCGTCTACGCGCCCGACGTGCCCTATGGTCAGGCCGCGATGCGCGGGATCGACCGCGCCGCCGCCACGGCCGGGGTCAGCATCGCCGTGCGCGAGGTCTATCCGCGCAGCTTCCAGGACATCCAGCGCACCGCACCGGGGTTCGTGGACCGCGCGCGCGCGGCCGGCGTCGACGCCGTGCTGATCCCCGATTTCGGACAGGGTCTGACCACGGCGACCAGCTTTCTGGATTTTGCCGGCCTGCCGCAGCCCGGCGTGCGCTATCTCGGCCTTGGCCAGTGGGAATCGGGCAGCACCCTGCGCGAGCCCACGATCCTGGGCGGCTGGTTCGCGGGCGCCGATACCGAGGCGAAGCAACGCTTTTTCGCGGCCTACGAGGCGCGCTACGGGGTGCGCCCGCCGTTCGTGGCGGTGCTGGGCTACGACGCGGCCAGCGTGGCGGCCGAACTGGCGCGCGAGGCGGCCCGCGCGCCGGTCGACGGCCCGCGCTTCCCGGCCGAGGCGCTGACGCGGGGCGGCGGGTTCGAGGGCGCGGTCGGCGCCCTGGCGCTGCGCCCCGACGGCACGACCGAGCGCGGGATCGCGGTGCTGGAGGTGGGAAACCGCGTGTTCAACGTGCTGGAGCCCGCGCCGGCGCGGTTCCCGGCGGGGTCCTGACGCCGCCGCCGCGCGACGTCCAAGCGGCCCTGCAGCGGTCGCATTGCGCGACCGTGCCACCTCGGGGCAGGCTGATCTGCGGTCAGACGGCCGAGTTCATGCTACGTTTTATCTCGGACAGCTAACGTGGGGCGGGCGGCCCACGCATGCGCGGCTGCCTTCACCGCCGCGAACGCCGCCATCTGCGAGGGTCGATGACCGCCGAGCCACCGCCGACGACCTTTGCCGGGCTTCAGCATCTGCCCGCCGCGGCCGAAGACATCGCCTGTGTCGAGACGCTGACGTTGCGCCTGGACGCCACCGTCGCCGCCCATCGCGGGCTTGCCGATCCGGTGTCCCGGTCGCGCGGCCGCGCCGACACCGCGGGCGATATGGTCGGCGAGGGCGAGCGCGAGGCCATCGTCGCGCTGTTGAAGAAGACCTACGACGCCAGCCGCGAGCGGGTGCGCGCCATGCTGCTGGAGCGTCCGGCCGCGGGCCTGCGCATTGCCCGCGCCTTCAGCCACGCGACCGACGTCATCGTCGCAGGCACGGTGCACTACGTGCTGACATACCTGCACCCGGCGCCGGTGCGCACCAAGGCCGAGCGGCTGTCGGTGGTCGCCGTCGGCGGCTATGGGCGGGGCGAAATGGCGCCCTTCTCGGACGTCGATCTGTTGTTCCTGACCCCCTACAAGCGCACCCCCTGGGCCGAGAGTGTGGTGGAGAGCGTGCTCTACCTGCTCTGGGACCTGCGGCTGAAGCTGGGCCAGTCCACGCGCTCGATCGCCGACTGCATGCGCTATGCGGGCGAGGATTGGACGATCCGCACCAATCTGCTGGAGATGCGCCTGATCGCCGGCGATCCCGAGCCCTACGAGACGCTGCATACCCGGCTCTGGGACGAGCTGTTCCTCAAGACCGGTCCGCAGTTCGTGGCGGCCAAGCTGCGCGAGCGCGACAACCGCCACCAACGCCACGGCGGCTCGCGCTATCTGCTGGAGCCCAACGTCAAGGAGGCCAAGGGCGGTCTGCGCGACCTGCAGACGCTGCACTGGATCTCGCGCTACCTGTACCGCGTCGACAAGGCGTGGGAGCTCTGCCCCCTGGGCGTGTTCGAGGAGGACGAGGTCCGCCGCTTCGCCGACGCCGCCAAATTCGTCTGGGCCGTGCGCCACCATCTGCACGATGTGACCGGCCGCGCGACCGAGGTGCTGACGTTCGATCGCCAGGTCGAGATCGCCGAGCGCATGGGCTATCGCGACGCGACCGGCCGCCGCGCGGTCGAGCATTTCATGCATCGCTATTTCCGCCACGCCAAGGACGTGGGCGATCTCACCCGGATCTTCTCGGCCGCGCTGGAGCTGCAGCACGCCAAGGCGCGGCCGCGCTTTTCCTCGCTGCTGCGCGCGATGTCGATGAAGGGCCCCGACCACGGCGACAGCCTGTTCCAGGTGCGTGACGGGCGGCTGGCGCTGAGCGAGGAGGATCTGTTCTGCCGCGAGCCCATCGCGATCTTGAAGCTGTTCCGCGAGGCGGCGCGCCTCGATGCCCGGATCCATCCGGCCGCGATGCGCTCGGTCACCCGGCATCTGGATCTGATCGACGAGCATCTGCGCCAGACGCCCGAGGCCGGCGCGCTGTTCCTCGAGCTGCTCACCGACCGCGAGAACGGCGAGTGGCTGATGCAGCTGATGAACGAAACCGGGGTGCTGGGCCGCTTCGTGCCGGAGTTCGGCCGCGTCGTCGCGATGATGCAGTTCAACATGTACCACCACTATACGGTGGACGCGCACACGCTGGAGACGCTGCGCCATCTGGCCCGCATCGAGCGGGGCGAGGAGAGCGAGGCCCATCCGGTGGCCAGCGAGATCGCGCGCCAGGATGTCAACCGCCGCGCGCTGTACGTCGCGCTGCTGTGCCACGATCTGGGCAAGGGCCGGCTCGAGGACCATTCCGTGGTCGGGGCCGAGATCGCGGCCGAGGTCGCTTCGCGCATGGGGCTGGCCGACGACGAGGTCGAGCTGGTGGTCTGGCTGGTGCGCCACCACCTGTTGATGTCGGACGTGGCGCAGAAACGCGACATCGCCGACCCGGTCACCGTGCGCGATTTTGCCCGCATCGTGCAGAGCCCGGAGCGCCTGCGCCTGCTGCTGATCCTCACGATCTGCGACATCCGCGGCGTGGGCCCCGGCGTGTGGAACAACTGGAAGGCGCAGCTTCTGCGCAAGCTCTACTGGGACACGCGCGCCTTTCTCACCGGCGGGGGCGACGATATCTCCAGCCGGGCGGCCCGGATCCGCGAGGCCAAGACGGCGCTGGGCGAGCGGTTGGCCGCCGTCGGCTGGACGCCCGAGGCCGCCGAGGTCGAGGCCGAGCGCCACTATCCGCAGTATTGGCTGGGGCTGGATACCGGCGACCATGCGGTCTTTGCCGCCCTGGCGCGCCAGGCGGAGGAACGCGCGCCGAGCGCTGGCCTGCCCGCCGCCGCGGGGGCCGAGCCGGAGGGCCAGTTCCTGACCCGTTTCGAGCCCGACCCCGCGCGCGACGCCACCCGCGCGGCGCTGTACATGGACGATCATCCGGGCCTCTTCAGCCGGATGGCCGGGGCCTTTGCCATCGCCGGCGCCAACGTGGTGGACGCGCGCAGCTACACCACCAACGACGGCATGACCTGCGCGATGTTCTGGGTGCAGGACAGCGAGGGGGCGCCCTACGAGCAAGCGCGTCTGCCGCGCCTGGCCCGCACCATCGAGCGCACCCTGGCCGGCGAGGTCGTGGCCCGCGAGGCGATCGCCGAACGCCAGCGCGACCGGGCGCGCGAGCGGCCGTTCACCGTGCCCACCCAGGTGGTGTTCGATAACGAGGCGTCCGAGCTTTACACCGTGATCGAGGTGAACGCCCGCGACCGGCTGGGCCTGCTCCACGCGCTGGCCAGGGGGCTGGCACAGCAGAGCGTGAACATCTTCACCGCCATCATCGCGACCTATGGGGAACGCGCGGTGGACGTCTTCTATGTCAAGGACGTGTTCGGGCTGAAGATCAGCAGCGCCGCCAAGCAGCGCACCATCGCCGAGGCGCTGCGCGCCGCGATCGCGGCCAGCGGCGGCGAGGAAGCCGGGGCCGCGGGCGATGCGCCGTCGTTCCAGGCCGACGACCGGCTGTGACGGCGCGCCCCGCAGCGCACGCCCCAACAGCGCACGCCCCCACAGCGCACGCCCCCGCAGCGGACGCCCTCGCAGCGGGCGCCCCGAATGCGTACGCTCCGACAGCGGGCGCGCCTGCAGCACACGCCCCAAGAGCGTACGTTCCCGGAGCGGGGGCCGCCGCAGCGGACGGGCAGCCGCGCGTACCGCGACGTGCGTGCCGCGATGCGCGTGCCTCGGGGTTGCGCCCGATACCGCCCGCCAGCGGGTGGCTGCGGGCCGATGGTGATGCACGGGCCGCCACGAGCGACCTGCCGTGAGCGATCCGCTGTGACCGACGGGCCCGCATCCGGCGCGCCGGCGCCGGGCCCTCTGCCCGAGCGGCCGTCCGGGTCGGGCGCACCGTCGCGCGGGCCCCTGGCCAGACTGATGCGCGGCTTTGCGACCGTCGGCCTGTGGACCATGGCCAGTCGCGTGCTGGGCTTTGTGCGCGACATGGTCGTCGTTGCGATGCTGGGCGTCGGGCCGGTGGCCGAGGCGTTTTTCGTGGCCTTCACCCTGCCCAACCTGTTCCGCCGCTTCTTTGCCGAAGGCGCGTTTAACACGGCCTTTGTGCCGATGTTCGCCCTCCGGCTGGAAGGGCAGGGGCGCGCGGTCGCCCGCCGCTTTGCCGAGGATGCGTTCGCAGCGCTCGCCGGCCTGCTGATCGCGCTCAGCCTGCTGGCGCAGCTTGCGATGCCCTGGCTGGTGCTGGCGCTGGCCTCGGGTACGGCGGGCGACGCGCGGTTCGATCTCTCGGTGGTCTTCGGGCGGATCGTGTTTCCTTACATTCTGCTGATCTCGCTGGCAGCGCTCTTGTCGGGCGTGCTGAACGCCGCAGGCAGGTTCGCCGCGGCCGCGGCCGCGCCCGTGCTGCTGAACGTCACGCTGATCGCGGCGCTGGGGGCGGTGGCCGCAGGCGGCATGGGTGCCGACCGACAGTTCGCCGGCACGGTGCTGTCCTGGGGTGTGGTGGTCGCCGGCGTGCTGCAGCTCGCGCTGGTCTGGTTTGCCGCGCGGCAGGCGGGGTTTGGCCTGGCACTGCGGCTGCCCCGGCTGACGCCCGAGATGCGCCAGCTCGCGATCCTGGCCGCGCCCGCCGCGCTGGCCGGCGGGGTGATGCAGATCAACCTGGTGATCGGCCGTCAGGTGGCGAGCTACTGGGAGGGCGCGATCGGCTGGCTGTGGGTCGCCGACCGGCTGTACCAGCTGCCCCTGGGCGTGATCGGCGTGGCCATCGGCGTGGTGCTGCTGCCTTCGCTCAGCCGCCACGTCCTGGCCGGCGACAGCCAGGCCGCGGGCCAGGCGCTGAACCGCTCGGCCGAGTTTGCGCTGGTCCTCACGCTGCCGGCGACCGCGGCACTGGTGGCGATGCCCGAACTGATGACCCGGGTGCTGTTCGAGCGCGGGGCCTTCACGGTCGAGGATGCAGCGGCGACCGGGCTGGCGCTGGCGATCTATGCCGCGGGGCTGCCGGCCTTCGTGCTGCAGAAGGTGCTGCAGCCGGCGTTCTTTGCGCGCGAGGACACGCGCACGCCGCTGCGCTTTGCGCTGTGGTCGATGGTCGTGACGTTTGTTGTGGCCGTCGGCGGTGCGCCGCTGATGGGATGGATCGCGGCCCCGCTCGGCACCTCGGCTGCGGCCTGGGTGCAGGTGCTGCTGCTGGCGCGCGGGGCGTCGGGGCGCGGCGGGCGCACGGTCGCGTTCCAGCCCGACGCGCGGCTACGCCAGCGCTGGCCCCGGGCGCTGGTGGCGGCCGTGGCGATGGGCCTGGCTGTCGCGCTGGCGGCCGAGGCTGCGACCACGCCGGGTCTGATCCCCGCCGCGCGCTGGGCCGAGGCGCTGGCGCTGGCGATCATCGTGCTGGGGGGGGCCGCGCTCTATGGCGCGCTGCTGCTGGCGCTGGGCGGCTTTACGCGCGCCGATCTTGCGGCGGCGCTCGGCCGCGGCCGGCGCTCGACAGGCTGAGGGCGCTCCGTCGCGCCCGGCTCGCTCGAGCGACGCTCAGGCGAAGCGGTCGCGGTCCCGGCTCTGGCGCACGCGGGGCGGAAACACCCAGCCCATCACCCAGCCCATCAGGAACCCGCCCAGATGCCCCTCCCACGCCACGCTGGGCAAGGCGAAGAGCATCAGCAGATTGATCAGCGCAAGCCCCAGGACGCGGGCGATGATGGGTTCCAGCGACCCGCCGCGGGCCTTCAGCCAGTCGGTCTGCCACCGGGTCATCACACCCAGCAGCCCGAAGACGCCCCCCGAGGCGCCGACCAGCGCGACCCGATCGCCTGCGATCAGCCCATAGGCCAGCGCCCCGGCCACCGCGGTGGCGGCGAACATCGCCATGGTCGGCCAGATCCCCGCATCGCGACTGATTCCATGGGCCAGCGCCAGGAATACCGCCGCGTTCAGCCCCAGATGCAGCCACCCGCCGTGCAACAGTGCATAGGTCACCGTCGACCACAGCAGCTGCGGATGCGCCTCCAGCGTCTGCATGGCAAAGCCGAAATCCTCGCCGTGAAACGCGAAGAGTTGCCGCAGCGTATAGGTGTTGAGCGCCCAGGGCAGCAGACCCATGTCCGCGAGGTCGCCGGCGGCCTGGACCAGCGCCCACAGCCCGACCATTGCCCACAGTGCCGGGTGCACGCGGGCATTCAGGGGCGCGATCCCCGGGGCGATGCGGTTCGTCCTGATCGTCATCCGTCCTCGCCTAGCCCAGGCCAGCCTGCAGCGCCAGCGCAGCCTCGTCGCGGGCGTGTCGGCGTTCTGCGAAATCCACGTGCCCGGGGCCGTCGGCGCTTCAGTTTTACCCCGACAATGGGGCCCGCATGCGACAGCGCGCCGGGGCCGACGACCGCGCGACGCTTGCTGCGTCCCCGCGCCCCCGATATGCCGTCGACGAACGCGACGCTGGCCCCGGACAAGCCCTGGACAAGCCCCGGACAAGCCCTGGCGGCGCGTGGACGGCAGCAACGCCCGGTCGAGGATGCGATGAACGACGAGCCGAGCATCGGCAGCCAGCCCGCGGACGCAGCCGCGGCCGCCACGGCGCACACCCCGCGCGTGTTCTCGGGCGTGCAGCCCTCGGGCCGCCTCACGCTCGGCAATTATCTGGGCGCGGTGAAGCGCTTCGTCGAGCTGCAGGATACGGGCATGGAGACCGTGTACTGTGTGGTCGACCTGCACGCGATCACGGTGTGGCAGGACCCCGCGGCGCTGCGGGCGGCGACGCGCGAGCTGGCGGCGACCTACATTGCCTGCGGGCTGGACCCCACGCGCTCGATCCTGTTCCAGCAGTCCGGCGTGCCGGCGCATGCACAGCTCGGTTGGGTGCTGTCGTGCGTGGTGCGGCTGGGCTGGCTGAACCGCATGACCGCGTTCAAGGAGAAGGCGGGCAAGGACCGCGAGGGCGCGTCCGGCGGGCTCTACATGTACCCTGCGCTGATGGCGGCCGACATCCTGGCCTATCGCGCCACGCATGTGCCGGTAGGGGAGGACCAGAAGCAGCACCTTGAGCTCGCGCGCGACATCGCGACCAAGTTCAACCTGGACTACGATGCCGAAGCGTTCTTTCCGCTGCCCGAGCCGATGATCGAGGGGCCTGCGGTGCGGGTGATGAGCCTGCGCGACGGCACGCGCAAGATGTCCAAGTCCGACCCGTCCGACCTGTCGCGGATCAACCTGACCGACGATGCCGACACAATCGCCGCCAAGATCCGCAAGGCGAAGACCGACCCCGAGCCGTTGCCCGAGACGCTGGAGGGCCTGGCCGACCGGCCCGAGGCGCGCAATCTGGTGGGCATCTTCGCGGCCCTCGCCGACCGGACCCAGGCGGATGTGCTGGCCGAGTATGCGGGACAGGGGTTCGGGGCGTTCAAGCCGGCGCTTGCCGAGGTGGCGGTCGCGCATCTGGCCCCGATCGCGACCGAAGTCCGGCGCCTGTTGGACGATCCGACCGAGATAGATCGGATCCTGGCCGACGGCTGCGCCCGGGCCAGCGCCATCGCCGACCCTGTCTTGGCGGCGGTATACGACAAGGTGGGCTTTCTCCGCCCCTGAAGACGCAACCGTCGACGTTAGCGTCGCGGTGACCGGCGAGGCGCCTCCGGCGGCGCGGTGTCCGGGCCCTTCGGGCGCGACGACGACGGGTGTCGATCGATCGGCGCACGAGAAGCCCCTGCGCGACGCCTGCGACCGAAGGCACCTGTCGGGCCACGGCGTCCGAAGGACCCGGATCGAGGATCGCCGAAGGCGCCTTCACCGGATGGGGCGGCCGCTGACCGGCCGCCCCCGAGGTTCATGCAGTCAGCCACCGGGCGATGTCGGCGACCTCGGCCGGGGTGGGTTGGTGCCCGCCCGGGTACCAGTACGTTGCCAGGGTTGCACCGGACGCCTGAACCGTCGCGACCAGTGCGCGTGTCGCGGCGGGCGGGCAGATCGGGTCGCGCTCGCCCGCCGTGATCAGCACCCGCGCGCCCGTCGCCGGCGCCATCTCGGCCCGGAACGGGATCAACGGGTGCATCAGCACCCAGCCGCCCAACAGATCCGGGCGCTGCAGCATGACGCTCGCCGCCATGTTGGCACCGTTCGAGAAACCGACCGCCACCGCCCGGGCCGGGTCGCGCCCGTGCTGGGCCAACGCGCGGGGCAGGAAGGCGGCCATCTTCTCCGTCGCCCGGCGCAGATCCGCCATGTCGTAGCGGCCCTCGCCCGTGCGGCGGAAGAAGCGGGCGGCGCCGCCCTCGCTGACGTCGCCTTGCAGCGACAGGACGGCGGCACCGGGCACGCCTGCCGCCCGGGCCAGCGCACGGCCGAGACCAGCCATCTCGTCGGCGTCTCCGCCCGTGCCGTGCAGCATCACCAGGGTCAGGGGCTCGGCCCCCTCGCCCGGCTCGAAGCGGCAGGCATAGTCGCCCGCCGCCGCCCCGATAGGCTCGTGCATCGTCATGGCCGCCTCACGCCGCCTCTTCGGCACCGAGCGGCGGCAGCAGCTGCTCGAGCCGGCCGCGCAGATGTTCGTGCTGGCGCGGCAGACGCAGCGCCTCGCCCAGGTGCTCGACCGGCTCGTCGCGGTCGAAGCCCGGCTCGTCGGTCGCGACCTCGAACAGGATCCCCTCGGGCGTGCGGAAGTAGATCGCATAGAAGTAATCGCGGTCGATCTGCGGCGTCACGCGGTGACCGGCGGCACCCACGGCGGCCTGCACCCGGGCCTGCGCCGCGCGGTCGGCCACGCGGAAGGCGACGTGGTGCACGGTGCCCGCGGCTTCGATCCCCTGCGGCATCGCGGGGTCGATCACCAGCTCGACGGCGCCCGACGGCTCGCCCGGCTTCTCGAAGCGCACCCGGCGCGCCGCGCCCGCGCCCTCCTCGCCCACGCGGGCATAGCCGAAGAGGCCGGTCAGGATCTCGGCCGTTGCGGCCTCGCCCGCCACGCCCATGGCGACGCCGGCAAACCCGCGCACGGCCTTGTCGGCCGGCACGTCGGCGCCGTCCCAGGGGGCGCGCGGGTCGCCGTCGCGGGCGATCAGCGTCAGGCCCAGCCCCTCGGGGTCGGTCGCGATCAGCCGCTCCTCGCCGAACGTTGTGGCGCGGCCCAGCACCTGCGCGCCGTGCGCGTCCAGCCGCGCGGCCCAGTAGTCCAGGCTGCCCGCAGGCACCACGTAAAACGTCTCGGTCACCTGACCGCGGCCGACGCGGCCCTGCTGGGCGCCCGGGAACGGGAAGAAGGTCATCACCGTGCCCGGCGTGCCGGTACGGTCGGCGTAGTACAGGTGATAGACCTGCGGCGCGTCGAAGTTGACGGTCTTCTTGACCATCCGCTGGCCCAGCACCTGGGTGTAGAAGCGGTGGTTGGCCTGCGCGTCGCCCGAGATGGCAGTGACATGGTGCAGACCGATGATGTCGTGGCTCATAGCGCTCTCCTGGATCGCTCGCGCCCCGTCAGGGGCGGGTGTTTCGCTGTTGCGATCCATCTGATCCGGCGCAGACGCTCAATCAACTGGCCCTGTTCGAATTGATTGTTGCGCCAGCGCGATGAATTCAGCGGCGCCCGCTTGCCCTGGCCTGCGCGAGGCGTCACTCTCGCGCTCCGCCGCTGCGTGACAGACAAGACAGAGAGCGGGGTCGGCCCATGCGCAAGTTTCTGGTCGTGGTCGACGAGACGCCCGAGTGCCAGCAGGCCATGCGCTTTGCCGCGCGGCGGGCCGAGCGCACCGGCGGTGGGCTGCTGATGCTGTACGTGATCGCGCCCGACGAGTTCCAGCACTGGATCGGCGTGGCGGAAGTGATGCGCGACGAGGCCCGCGCCAAGGCCGAGGAGCGGATCAGCGACCTGGCCGAGGAGCTGCGCACGCTGTCCGGCATCACGCCCGAGTTCATGATTACCGAGGGTCAGCGCGTCGACGCCGTGATGCGCGCCATCGACGAGGATCCCGAGATCGGCGTGCTGGTGCTGGGCGCCGGGGTCGACGACGGCCCGGGCCCCCTGGTCACCCAGCTCGTGGGCAAGCACGGCGCACGCATGCGGGTGCCCGTGACTGTGGTGCCCGGCAGCCTGTCCTTGTCGCGGATCGACGAAATCAGCTGACGGTCCCCGGCGCGCCGTGCCAACGCTCAGATCGCCGCTATGGGCGGTGCGGCGGCCGCGGTCGGCCGCGCCCGTCG
>JBCCMW010000105.1:0-11042 GCA_039026175.1 Pseudomonadota bacterium | reverse complement strand
GCGCCCAGAACAGCCCCGCCAGCGCCCATCCCCACAGGCTCTGCCCGTCGCTGCGGATCACCGCCACCACGCCGGCCAGGAACAGGAACATGAACAGCGGCTCGCTGGCGAGCACGGTGGTAAAGAAGGTCTGCGTCGGCCACAGCGCCGTCAGCAGCGCCGCCAACAGACCGATGCGCACGCCGAAATAGTGCCGCCCGACCAGCCCCGTCAGCCACACGATGCCCACCGAAACGGCGGTGTTGAACGCCTCGACCACGCCCAGCGCCTGGCCGAAGGTCAGATAGATGCCGGCCAGCGCCGCCGAGTAGCCGACGGGCCAAAAGGCAGTGGGCTGGTCGGCGCGCCACCCATAGGTGCCGTGCTCGACCATGGTCACGGCAAAGTTGTGATAGCTGATCTGGTCCGAGATCGGGACGATCTGCAGGAACAGGCACCAGCCTGCGCGGATCAACAGCGCAAGCCCCACGATCATCAGCAGCCGCCGATCCAGCCAAAACTCGGCCACCGAGCTCGGTTCCTCGGCCGCTGCGCCCGGCAGGCCCGCGCCCGTCGTGCCCATCGCGCCCGTCGACGCTCCGTCGAGTGCCGTCATGCCCGCCTCCCGCGCACCGCGCCCATCGCTCCGCCCGTTGCCGCGCTCATGCGGCCGGCGCGTCGGCCACCAGCATCTCGTGGCGGTACCACAAGAGCGAGGCGGCCTGCTCGTCGCGCACGGTCAGCCCCGCGCCGTCCATCGCCCGGCGCGCGCGTTCGAGCGGCAGGTAGTGGATCCAGTCCCGCGCGATCACCAGGTCGTGCAGCCGGTTGGCCAGTGCCATCCAACCCGGGCGCTGGCCCATGTCCTTGTAGATCATCCGCCCGCCGGGGCGCAGCACAGCCGCGGCCTGGGCCAGCACGGCCTCCTGCGCAGCGGGGGGGATGTGGTGGATCACGTCGACGATCATCACGGCGTCGAACGGTCCCTCGGGCCAGGGCGCGTTAACCGGCAGGTGGCGAAAATCCAGCGACACGCCCTGCGCCAGGTTACGGGTCATCCCCTGGGCGATGGCGATGGCGTCGGCCGAGCTGTCGAAGCCCACCGCCTCGCGCACCCGGCCGGCCTTGGCGAGCAGGCCCAGCACCAGCCCGCCGCCGCAGCCTACGTCCAGCACCCGCGCGCCCTGGGGCACCGCATCGTGGATCATCTCGAACGGCAGGATGCGCGGGCGCAGGTGCTGCAGCGTGCGGATCAAGCGCGGCCCTTCGGTGTAGAGCTCCCTAGCCATCGTCACCGTGTCGAAGCGCGCGCCGGTCATCGCATCCCCTCCCCGCTCAGACGGCGGCCAGCAGCACGGCCGCGACCCCGGCCACGCCCAGGCCCAGCGTCGTGCGGTCGGTCGCGGCGAACAGGATCGGGTCGTCGTCTACCGTGCCGCGGTGGGTCAGCGTCAGCAGCCGGCCCAGCCAGTAGATCAGCATCAGCCACAGCACCCACAGCAGCTCGGGCGTGCGGTAGACCTGCTGCACCGCCTCGCTGTTGATGTAGAGCGCCAGCACGATGGCAGCGCCGATGCCGCAGGCGGCGGCAAGCTGTCCCAGCGGTTCGACATCGCCGACGGTGTAGCCGCGCCCCGCCGCCCCCGTACCGCCGCGGGCACGGACGTCGATCAGCTCGACCAGCCGCTTGACGATGGCGAGCGCCATGAACAGCAGCAGCGCGAAGGCGAACAGCCATTCCGAGATCACGATCCCCGTCGCCGTCCCGCCCGCCAGGATGCGCGAGGTGTAGAGCCCGCCGAGCGTGACGACATCGACCATCAGGATGCGCTTCAGCACGAACGAGTAGCCGAGCGTCAGGTTCACATACCCCAGCAGCACCAGCGCAAAGGCCGGCGGCAGCAGCGCCGCCAGCCCCGCGGCCAGCGCCAACAGCCCGGCTGCCCCCACCACCGCGTGCAGCACGGGCACCCGGCCGGCGGCGATGGGCCGGCGCGATTTGGTCGGATGGCGCCGGTCGTTGGGCAGATCCACCACGTCGTTGATCAGATAGGCGCTGGAGGCCGCCATGCTGAACGCCGCCCACGCCATCAGCGCGGCCAACAGGGTGCCCGCACCCAACTGGTGGCCCGCCAGCACGGGCACGAAGACCAGCAGGTTCTTCAGCCACTGGTGCGGGCGAAGGGCGCGCAGGTAGCCCGTGCGGTCGATCGGGCGGGCGAGCACCCGCTCCAGCTTGCCCGTCGCCTCGACCCGCCGCTTCAGCCCAGCCTTCGCTGGCCCGAAGCCCGAGACCAGGATCGCCCGCCGCGCATCGGCCCAGACCGCAAGGTCGACCGAGGCATCGCCGGCATAGTCCCACCCGCCCTGGCCGTAGCGCGCGTTCAGCGCCGCGGCCTTGCGCGCGCCGGACAGGTTCGTGGTGCCGTCGCTGCCCAGGACCGCGTCGAACGGGCCATAGCGTTCGGCCAGCGCGTCGACCAGGTGCTGGTCGCTGGCCGAGGCCAGGACGATGGGCCGGCCTTCGGCGCGCGCTTCCTCGATCAGCGCCAGGACCTGGGGGTTCGGGGGCAGCTCGGCGGCGGCCATGGGCACGGTCTCGACCAGCCAGCGCTTCAGCGCGGGGCGCCCGCCGCGGGCCAGCCGCCGCATACCCTCGATCGCCGAGGCGGGCCCGGCCGCGGCGCAGGCGATGGTGTGCTCCAGCGTCAGATCGCCCAGCAACAGCGTGCCGTCGACGTCCAGCACCAGCGGCACGTCCACTGCGCTCGACGCCGGCGCCGGGTCGTCGGACCGCTCCGCCAGGTTCATGCCAACCCCTCCGTCCCGCGGCCCCACGGCGGCCCCGCCCCTCAACGGCGGCCGGCATGATGCGGACCAACGGTCACCCTTCGCTTGGCGATACCATCGATGCCGCGCTGCACCCAAGCATTATTGCGCCCCTGGGGCCTCTGCCGGTTTTCCTGCGCGGCCAGGGTGTCACCGGTGCTGCGGCGCGGCGTTCGCTCACGGGGCGCGCTCACGGGGGGCGCTCACGGGGGGCGCGCGCGGGATCAGCGGCCGGCGGCCAGCGCGCTCTCCAACGCCGCGGCGGCGCGATAGATCGTGACCTCGTCCCATTTGCGCCCCACCAGCTGCAGCCCCACGGGCCGCCCGTCCGGCGTGGGCCCGCAGGGGATCGAGATCGCGGGGTGCCCCGTCGCGCAGGTCGGCGCGGTGTTGGGCAGCATCGAGAAGGCGGCCGCGATCACCGCTTCGCGGCTGGCGCCGGGCGGGGGCAGGGGCTGGGCCGCCATCGGCGTGGTCGGCATCAGCAACAGGTCGTGCTCCGCCAGCGCTGCGTCGTAGGCCGCGGTCAGCCGCCGGTTCAGGTTCTGTGCCCGGCCGTAGAACCGCCCGCGGTGGCGCGAGGCCATGTAGTGGCCCATCAGGATGCCCAGCTTCAGCGTCTCGGACAGCTCGTCCGCCCGGCCGTGCCAGCGCGCGTGGGCGTCCATCAGGCTTTCCAGAAACACGCCCTTCATGTTGGTGCCATAGGCGTTCTGGCGCATCATCAGGTCGGTCGCGCCCTCCAGGAAGATCGGCGTCCAGATGGCCGCCCCCTGGGCGTGCAACGGCAGCGAGATCTCGCCGACCCGGGCGCCGATGCGGCCCAGCACGGCGGCTGCGGCCATCACCGCATCGTTCACCGCCGCCTCGGCCCCCGGCATCGCAAAGCTCTCGCGCACAACCCCGATGCGCAGGCCCCCGGCGCCGAGGCCGAGGGCGCCGGTATAGGGTGCAGCGGTATGGGGCTCGCCTGTCGTGGCCGGGGGGATGGCGGCCTGGCGGGGGTCCAGCCCGTCGGGGCCGGCGATCGCCTCCAGCATCGCCGCGTTCTCGGCCACGGTGCGGGTCATGGGGCCCGCGTGGTCGACCGTCAGCTCGACCGCGAAGATGCCGGTGTAGGGCACCAGCCCGTGGGTGGGCTTGAGCCCCACGATGCCGCAGAAGGACGCCGGGATGCGGATCGAGCCGCCCTGGTCGCCACCCGTGGCCATGTCGACGATGCCGGCTCCGACCAGCGCGGCCGAGCCCGAGGACGAGCCGCCCGCGTTGCCGCCCGCCACGGCCGGGTTCTCGACCGGGCCGCTCGCCGCGGTGTGGCTGCCGCCCGAGGCGCAGTAGTACTCGCACACCGACTTGCCGTGGATCTCGGCGCCCGCGTCCAGCAGCCGCTCCACGATGGTGGCGTCGATCTCGGGCACGTAGCCCTCCAGGATCGAGGCCCCGTTCTGCATGGGCCAGCCGGCGACGGCGACGTTGTCCTTGATGGCGACGGTCTTGCCCGACAGCGGCCCGCGCTTGGCGCCCCGGATCAGGCCCCGCGCGGCCCAGGCGCCGTAGGGGTTGTCGGCCGGGTCGGGCCGGCGGGCCGGCGCGCGGGGGTAGCGCACCGGCGGCAGCGGATCGGCCATGGCGTCGACGATATCGTAGCTGTCGAAGAGCCCCTGCATCATGCCCAGGAAACTCTCGGCCGCCGCGTCGTCCAGCGTCAGGCCCAGCTCGGCGCCCGCGGCGGCGATCTCGGCGGCGTCGGGGCGGCGGATGGTCATCGGGCGGTGCGGCCGTCGGTGCGCCAGGCGTTGCGCCAGGCGTTGCGCCAGGCGGAGCGTCGGGGGACGCACCCTGGGCACCCTGGGCGATGGGCGTGGGTCACAGGGTGCGCCAGTCGTGCGCGGCCTCGAAGGCGGCTGCGGCCTGGTAGATCGTGCTCTCGCCCCAGTGACGCGCGACCAGCATCATGCCGATGGGCAGCCCCTCGGCGATGCCGCAGGGCACGTTCATCGCCGGGTGGCCGGTCACGTCGAAGGGGGCGGTGTTCTCCAGCATCTCGAACGCGCGCTGCAGCGTCTCGGCCAGCGGCGCGCCGGGCCCGGGGATCGGCGTCGCCCGCATCGGCGTCGTCGGCATCAGCAGCAGATCGTAGGCCCCCAGCATCTGGTCGTAGGCCGCGCGCAGCCGCCGCGCGATGTTCTGCGCCTTGGCGTAGTAGTGCCCGCGGTGGTGGCGCTGGAAGTACTCGCCCGTGAACATCGTGATCTTGAGGCTGTCGGACAGCTCGTCCGCGCGGCTGCGCCAGGTGGCGTGGTGGTCGAGCAGCGAGGTGGTGTAGAGCCCCTCCCACCCGGTGCCCATGCCGTTGCCCTTCATCATCTGGTTGGTGCTGCCCTCGGCGGCGATGGGCAGCCAGACCGCCATCGCCTTGTCGTGCATGGGCACCGAGACCTCGTCGACCGTGGCGCCGAGATCGCGCAGCACCTCGGCCGCGCGGCGCACGCCGGCGTCGACGACGGCCTCGCTCTCGGGCCGGCCGAACCCCTCGCGCAGGAGCGCGATGCGGAGCCCCCGCGCGCCCTTGCCGAGCGCTGCGGTATAGGCGTCGGTCTTCGGCGCATACTGCCGCGGGTCCAGCCCGTCGGCGCCCGCCAGCACCTCCAGCAGCAGCGCGTTGTCGGCCACCGTCGCGGTCATCGGTCCGGTGTGGTCGATGGTGTTTTCGATCGGCATCACGCCCGTGTAGGGCACCAGCCCGTGCGTCGGCTTCATGCCCGCGATGCCGCACCAGGACGCCGGCATGCGGATCGAGCCGCCCTGGTCGCCGCCGATGGCCATGTCGCACTCGCCCGCCCCCACCACGGCGCCCGAGCCCGAGGACGAGCCGCCGGCCGAGTAGCCGCGCTTGTGCGGGTTGTGGGTGGGCCCCGTCGCGTTGGTGTGGCTGCCGCCCGAGAGGCAGAAGTACTCGCAGTGCACCTTGCCGGCGATGGTGCCCCCGGCTTCCAGGATCCGCGTGACGATGGTGGCGTCCACGTCCGGGGTATAGCCCTTCAGCGTGGAGGCGCCGTTCATCATGGGCACGCCGGCCACGCAGACATTGTCCTTGATGGCGACGGTCTTGCCGGCCAGCGGCCCGCGCGGTGCGCCCCGGATCTCGACCTTGACAGCCCAGGCGTGCAGCGGGTCCTCGGTCTCGTCCGGGCGGTAGCCGGCGGTGCGGGGGAACTGCACCTCGGGCAGCTCGTCGGGCATCGCATCCAGCACGTCGTAGCGCTGCATCGAGGGTTCCATCAGGGCCAGGAACTCCTCGATCCGCGCATCGGACAGGTGCATGCCGAAGTCGTGGACGATCGCCTTCAGCTGGCTGAACGTGGGGCGCTGGACGGTCATGCGGGCGAGCCTTCGGTTGAGGTCGAACACGCTGGCCGTACTGCCCGAGGGCGACGGCGCATACGGATCGGGCAGCGGGGTGCGGTTGTGGGCGGGCCGGTCGGCGGCCCCGATCTTGGCCGCCATCGACGGGGCGGCCCGGGGGGGTGCAGGAGGGGGTGCCCCGGGCTCGGGCGTCCCGGGCTTGGCCGTCGCCTGGGCCGCGGCGTCCGAGCGGAAGCCCGTGAACTCGTCGATCAGGGCGGCGTCCATGTCGTGGCCCGCGATCTCGCCCTTGATCTGGCCCTTCTGGATCACCAGCACGCGGTCCGACAGATCGGTGATGAACTCCAGGTTCTGCTCGACCAGCAGGATCGACAGGCCCCGTTCGGCCAGCGTGCGCAGCTTGTCCTCGATCATGTCGACGATCGAGGGCTGGATGCCCTCGGTCGGCTCGTCCAACAGCACCAGGTCGGGCGCGGATACCAGGCACCGCGCCAGCGCCAGGAGCTGCTGCTCGCCGCCCGACAGCGCGCCGCCGCGGCGGTCCAGCAGGCGCTCGAGCTGGGGGAACTCCTCCAGCACCGCCTCGATCGCGCCCTCCTCGTCGCCGACCCCGTGCGCCGCGACGCCCATGCGCAGGTTGTCCATCACGCTCAGCGTGGGGAAGATCCCTCGGCCCTGGGGCACATAGCCGATCCCCATGCGCGCCCGCTCGTGCGCCGGGGCGCGGGTGATGTCGACGCCGTCGAAGCTGACGCTGCCGGCCGTGGCGGGGACCAGCCCCATGATGGTGCGCAATAGCGTGGTCTTGCCCATGCCGTTGTGGCCCAGCACGCCGACGATCGCGCCTTCCTCGATGGCGACGTCCATGCCCTGCAGCACCGGTACGCGGCCATAGCCCGAGCGCAGGCCCTTGATCGCCAGAATGGTGCCCTGCATGGCGTTCGGCGCGCTCAATGCTTGTGGCCCAGGTAGACGTCGCGCACCGTCTGGTCGGCCGAGACCTGGTCCATCGTGCCCTCCATCAGCACGCGGCCGCGGTGGAACACGGTCACGCGCCCGGCGATGGCGCGGATAAAGTTCATGTCGTGCTCGACCACGATCAGGCTGGCGGTGCGGTTGATCTCGCGGATCAGCTCGGCGGTGAACACGGTCTCCTCGTCGGTCATGCCGGCGGCGGGCTCGTCCAGCAGCACCAGCCAGGGTTCGCCCGCCATCACCATGCCCAGCTCGACCCACTGGCGCTGGCCGTGGGCCAGGGTGCCTACGGCGCGGCGGCGGATGTCGCCCAGGCGCACGCGCTCGACCGTCTCGGCCGTCATCGCCCAGGCGCGGTCGGCCCCGTGGGTGCGCCGGGCCGAGAGCCAGACGTTCTCCTCGACGCTCAGCCCGTCAAACACGTTGGGCACCTGGGTCTTGATGCCGACGCCAAGGCCCGCGATGTCGTGCGGCTCGGCCCCCGTGACGTCGATGTCGCGGATGGCGACGCTGCCCTCGCTGGGGGTCAGCTGCCCGGTCAGGCACTTGAAAAAGGTGCTCTTGCCCGCGCCGTTGGGGCCGATCAGGCAGCGCAGCTCGCCGGCCTCCAGCGCAAAGTCGACGTCCTGGTTCGCGGTGACGCCGCCGAAGCGCATGGTCAGCCCGCGGGTCTCGACCACCGTCTGGCGCCGCCTCTCGCGCTGCCTTTCGCGCTTTTGGGCCAGGGCCATGGCGCTACTCCGCCGCCTGCAGGTCGCGGTCGACGCCACGCCCGGTCCGTGTTGCCGCCCGGCCCGGTCGCCGCCCGCGCCGCGTTGCCTTGAAATCGCGCCGCCGCCCGCTGCGCCGCAGCACCAGCGTCATCACCGCGGGCACCAGCCCCTGGGGCAGCAGCAGCACGAAGCCGATCAACAGCGCGCCCAGCACCAGATCCAGGTTCACCGTCTGCTGGGAGCCGAGCGATTTCTGCAGATAGAAGATCCCGAACGCCGCGATCACCGGGCCGATCAGCGTGCCGCGCCCGCCGACGATCACCAGGATAATCGCGGTGGCCGCGTTCTTGAGGTTGAAGAGTTCGGGCGTCACCCGCGTCACCGCCAGGCCCGACAGCACGCCCGCCAGCGCCGCCAGCCCGCCGCCGATGGCGAACAGGCCCAGCTTGTAGAGCCGCGCGTCGTAGCCCAACAGCTCGGCCCGTGTCTCGTTCTCGCGGATCGCCACGCAGACGCGGCCAAAGTGCGAGCGGGTGATCGCCACACAGACGAAATAACAGACGATCAGCGCGCCCAGGCTGACGTACAGCAGCGGCGGGCCGATCAGCATCGTTCCCGTGTCCCACGGCACCCGCATCGGCGGCGCGCCCGTGCCGTTGAACCCGCCCAAGAGCGCGTCGCCGATCTTGTATTCGGGCCCCGAGGTGCGGCGCATCACCTGCAACAGCACCAGCGTGACCACCAGCGTGATCGCGCCCAGGTACACGTCCGACACCCGGCCGTAGAAGATGAAGTACCCCAGCGCCGCAGCAAAGGCCGCGCCCAGGACGATGGCGCACACCACCGCCCCCGTCGTGTCGCCGAAGTTCACGGCCCAGACGGCATAGGCATAGGCGCCGATCCCGAAGAACGCGGTCTGGCCAAAGCACAGGATCCCGCCGTAGCCCCAGATCAGCCCCAGGCTGAGCCCCAGCAGCGCCATCGGGATCGCGCTGATCAGGCCGTAGGCGGTGCTGAAGTCCAGCGTGCCCGGCAGGATCAGCAGCGCCGCGATCGCCAGCACCGCCAGCGCGATCAGCCGCGCGTCCTCGCCCCGGTCCCGGGTCATAGCGAGCGCCGGAAGAACCGGCCCGTGATGCCCTGGGGCAGGAGCCGGATGATGACGACGGCGGCCAGCAGCAGCGCGACCGCCCCCATGGTGGGCCCAGTGAGCTGGGTCACGATGTTCTCGACCCCGCCCAGCAGCACGGCGGCCGAGCCCGTGCCCGCCAGGATCGCCGCCCCGCCCGAGATGACGGTGATGAACGCCTTGGCCACGTACGCGGCGCCGATGGTCGGCAGCACGCCCACGATGGGCGCCAGCAGCCCGCCCGCCAGCCCCGCCATGGCCGAGCCGAAGCCGAACGTCGCCATGTAGATCCGGCTGGTCGACACCCCCAGCGCCGCCGCCATGTCCGGGCGCTGCATCGTGCCGCGCGCCAGCAGCCCCAGCTTGGTATAGCGCAGCACGCCGTAGACCAGCGCCAGCGAGCCGAGCGTCATGGCGATCAGGAACAGCTCGTATCCCGAGATCGAACGCGCGCCGACCTGCACCGACCCGATGGGCGCCGTCAGCGCGCCCGAGGGCGTCTGCGGCCCGAAGATTACCGTGATCAGCCCGATGATCAGCAGGCTGAGGCCCCAGGTCGCCAGCAGCGTGTCGATCATCCGCCCGTAGAGGAACCGGATCAGCAGCCGCTCGACCAGGATGCCGATGGCGCCAACCGTCAGCGGCGCGATCACCAGCATCGCCAGCCAGATGTTGATGCCGTTGTTGATCGACAGCACCACCGCATAGCCGCCCAGCATCAGGAACTCGCCATGGGCCAGGTTGATGACGCGCATCATGCCGAACACGATGGCAAGCCCCAGCGCGATCAGCGCCAGGTTGGCCATCGCATAGGCCAGCGTCACGACGAAGACGATCAGCTCTTCCAAGTGTGTCGCTCCGCGCGCTTGTCCTCGACAGGTCGGACCCGTCCGCGCGCGGCGGCCGGGCCGGGCGGGGCCGTGGGGACGGGCGCCGCCGGATGATGCGTCCGCACGCGGGGGACTGCGGCGACCGTCCGGGGGATGCGGCGCAGCGCCCGTCCCGCCGGCCGGTCGCCGAGCCGCCCCTGCGCGGTCACTCGATGCCCGCAGCGGCGAGCCCGTTCTCGAAGTAGAAGGTCGACTGGTTCGGATTGTCGTCCAGATCGCAGACCAGCAGCGTGTCGGCTGGGGGCTGCGCCTCGAACGTCTCCAGCACGTTCAGCACCTGGTCCTTAAGCTCGGCGATGGCGACGTTCTGCACCAGGTGGTTGGTCTTTGGCTCGATGGTGACTAGGCCCGAGGGGCCGTCGAACGCCACGGGCGAGCGCAGCGCCTCGATCACCGCCTCGCGCTCGGTGGTGCCGGCGGCCTCGACCCCCTTGGCCCACAGGTACACGCCCTCGTAGCTGCGCGCCGTGGTCTCCGAGATGTAGGCGATGTCCTCCGAGGAGAAGGCGCGCAGGTCCTCGACGAACTTCTTGTTGGCCGGGGTGTCGATCTCTTCGAAGTAGGCGAAGGACACGATCATGCCGTCGCCGTCCTCGGCCGAGACGAGCTTGTGCTCGCCACCCAGCGAAAAGGTGGTCGAGGCGAGCGGGATGTCCTGGTTCACGCCGGCCGCACCGTACTGGCGGTAGAACGAGATGTGCGCGGCCCCCACCAGCGCCGACATCACGAAGTCGGGCTGGGCGGCCTGGATCTTCTGCACCGTCGGGCCGAAGTTGGTGACGTCCAGCGGGAAGAACTCGACCTCGACGCTCTCGCCGCCGTTGTCGCGCACGTATTTCTGCACCCAGTCGGCGGTGATGTGGCCATAGTTATAGTCGGCCGCGATGATATAGACCTTGTTGCCCCACTTGTTCATCGCATAGGGGACCAGCTTCTCGACCGTCTGGGCCGGGGTCGAGCCGGTGCAGAAGTTGTTGTAGTCGCAGACCCCGCCCTCGTAGAGCGTGTTATAGAAGTAGAGCGTCTGGAACTGGTTCAGCACCGGGCGGATCGCCTCGCGCGAGGCCGAGGTGATGCCAGCGTGGACCACGTCGACCCGGTCGCCCGCCGCCGCCTGGGTGGCGAACTGGGTGTAGAACTGGATGTTGGTCTGGGGGTCGT
>JBCCMW010000104.1:0-11049 GCA_039026175.1 Pseudomonadota bacterium | reverse complement strand
GTCGAGCATGATGGTGACTTTGGGAAGTGTTTTCATAAAGAAATCGGGAAGTTAATTTGAGGTGTAAGTCGATAGGGAGACGCTGCAGGGCGAAAGCCCGCTGATCCTGCCCATCGTCGACGGGCAGGCCGTGGGCTCGGTCGTCGGCGACTGGACCGGCATCCCGGTCGGGCGGATGCTGAAGGACGAGGTCCAGACCGTGCTGGACCTCGCCTCGCACCTGGCCAAGCGGGTGATCGGCCAGGACCACGCGATGGAGATGATCGCCAAGCGCATCCAGACCAGCCGCGCCCAGCTCGACAACCCCTCCAAGCCCATCGGCGTGTTCATGCTGGCCGGCACCTCGGGCGTCGGCAAGACCGAGACCGCGCTGGCGCTGGCCGAGGTGCTGTACGGCGGCGAGCAGAACGTCGTGACCATCAACATGTCCGAGTTCCAGGAGGCGCACACCGTCTCGACGCTGAAGGGCGCGCCGCCGGGCTATGTCGGCTATGGCGAGGGCGGGATCCTGACCGAGGCGGTGCGCCGCAAACCCTATAGCGTGGTGCTGCTGGACGAGGTCGAGAAGGCGCACCCGGACGTGCACGAGATCTTCTTCCAGGTGTTCGACAAGGGCGTGATGGAGGATGGCGAGGGCCGGCTGATCGACTTTCGCAACACGCTGATCCTGCTCACGTCGAACGTCGGCTCCGAGCTGATCATGGACATGTGCGCCGACCCCGAGCTGATGCCCGAGCCCGAGGGCATCGCCAAGGCACTGCGCGAGCCGATGCTCAAGGTCTTCCCCGCGGCCCTGTTGGGCCGGCTGGTGATGATCCCGTACTACCCGCTCAGCCCCGACATGCTGTCCGAGATCACCAAGCTGCAGCTCGGCCGCATCCAGCGCCGGGTGCACGAGAACCACGCCGTGCCGTTCAGCTATGACGATGCGGTGGTCAAGACCATCGTGGACCGCTGCCAGGAGCTGGAGAGCGGCGGGCGCATGATCGACGCCATCGTGACCAACACGATGCTGCCCGAGATTTCGGGCGAGTTCCTGAAGCGCCTGATCGACGGCGACAAGGTCGCCAAGGTGCACGTCGGCGTGGGCGAGGATACCTTTACCTACGCCTTCGACTGAGCACGGGCGACTGAGCACGGGCGACTGAGCGCCGCGGACGGTGGCGCGGGAGGGTCGGCAACCCACCCGCCCGTCGCACACGCCCCGCGTACCTGCCACCCCGGGCACGGATAGGGTGGGGATGGTCCCGTCCGGCGGTGGGGCGCTACATCGCGATCGACCAGCCGCGGTCGCGGGCCTGCTGCAGGATCGGGTCCCAGCGACTGCGGGCCATCGGCATGCGGTGGGCCACCGAGGGCCCGGTCTTCTCGGCCGCGCGCAGCAGCCTGCGCGCGGCCGCCTTGGAGGTCTTGGCAAGGTAGATCGCGCCGGTCACATGCGTGCAGTCCAACGCCTCCCAGCGCTGCTCGAACCCCGTGTAGGGCCCGATCAGCAGCGCACCGGGGCGCGCCAGCTCGACGATCCGGCGCTCCATGTCGGCCAGCAACGCATTGTCGCGGATCGGGCGATAGAAATAGATCACATCGTACTGGTCGTAGCCGTCCCAGGTCACGGCGTTCGTCTGGAAGATCTCGGTGTTGGGCAACCGCGCGGCCTTGACCAGCTTGCGCGCCTCTTTGCAGTAGCCCGGGTCGAGCTCCAGCCCGTCGCAGTGGTCGAAATAATACTGCGCGGACACGATCTTCATACCGCCGCCGCAGCCGACGTCGATGAACCGCCCCTTGGTGCTCCGGCCCTGTGCCAGCCACACGCGATAGGCCGCATGCATGTGCGACTGGAACAGGCTGTTGTGCATGGCGATGTCGGGGAAGGCGTCGATCTCGGCGCCGACGGCGTCCTGCTTGCGCCGGTTCAGCGCCGAGTGCAGCACCGACAGCAGCGCGTCGCCACCGATGATCTGTTCGCGGAGGATGTCGTCGAACGAGAGCGGCTTGCGATAGAGCGGGCGGCGCTTGGCCGAGACGATCTCCATCACCCGGCGCTCGATCCACGGCCAGCGCAGCAGCGTGCCGCGTTCGGTGTCCAGCCGCCGGTGCAGCGTCTGCAGCCGCCAAGCCTCTTCGCTGCCCGGTGGGACGCGGCCCCTGGCCAGGCGCACCGCGGTGTTCAGGGCGTGAACGTCCGTCATCTTGCGCTTCAGCCGCAGCACTGCCTCGCGCACCCGGGCACGGTCGATCTTGCCGTTCGTCGCCATCTGCGCAGCGATCACCGCCACCTCGCGGTCGACGTCGGCGAACCACCGATAGGCGGCTTCGGACAGCGCGGCAGCATCGGCCTGTCTCTGTAGCATTGACCCCTCCCCTGGTCGGCAACGCGCGCACCATGCGCCCGTCCGAGGCCCCGCGGCAACCGCAGCGCGCCCCGCAACGCGCCGGTTCTCCCCAGGCGCGAGTGGTCGTTGGCGCCATGCGCCGTGCCCGGCACCGAAGGGCGCAGTCGGGGCAGAAAAGGGTGGTGGTACGTGCCCCTAGGCCGTAGCGTGAAAGTAATCTCAGGTACCGAATGATGCCCTGGCCCCTACGTCACCTATGTGCGCTCCGCGTGGGCCGGCACCGCGCCGAGACCCGCTGCCACCCGCCCGTGCCCGCTGGCCGCCGTTCGTGCGGAGCGGCGCGGTGAGCGGCCGCTACAGCCTGGCCTTCGGCAGTCTGCCCGAGGGACCGGCGCCGACCCCGCGCGCGCCGCGCCGGGTCCGCATCGCGCTGTTCGCCGACCTGGGTGCGCGCCGCGAGATCGAGACGGGCGCCGCGCTGGCCGCCCGGCGGCCGCGGCTTCTGGACATCGACACGCTGGACGAGGTCATCGCGGCCGGGCGCACGACGCTGGCCCTGCCGATCGGGGACGAGGGCGCGTCGGTTGCGGTGCCGCTTGCCAGCCTGGACGACCTGCACCCCGACGCCGTGTACCAGGCCGTGGGCCTGTTCGACGATCTCGCCCGGCTGCGCCGTCGGGTGGCGGGCGGCGACACCGAGGCGGCGGTCGCGGCCCTCCGCGCCTGGGGGGACGCGTTCGCCGAGGCGCTGGCCCCGCCGGCGGCAGCCGACCCCGGCACCGCCGTCCCGCTGGACGCTGGGCTCAGCGACTTCGAGCGGCTGATCGGCGAGGCGATACCCGACATGGCGGCGACCGCGCCCCCCGGTGGCGAGGACGCGCTGGACCGGCTGCTGGGACAGATCGTCGGCCCGCACGTGGTGGCGGCCGAGGATCCGCGCCAGGCGACGATGCTGGCGGCCGTGGACGCGGCCATCGCCGATGCCATGCGCCGCGTGCTGCACCACCCCGCCTTCCAGGCGATCGAGAGCACGTGGCGCGCGCTGGAGACCGTGGCCCGGCGGGTCGAGACCGACGAGACCGTCGAGATCGTCGTCTACGACATCACTGCCGCCGAGTGGGCCGCCGATCTCTCGGGCGCCGAGGATCTGAGCGAGACGGGTCTCTACAGGCTGCTGGTCGAGGCGCCCGCGCGCGACGGCGGGCCCGGCCCCGTATCGGCTGTGTTCGCGCTCTACACCTTGGACGAGAGCCCGGTGCACGCGGCGCTGCTGGCGCGCATGGCGCGGATTGCGGCACGGGCCGGGGCGCCGTTCGTCACCGCGCTGTCGGCGCGGGCGCTGGCCCGCCCGGCCGAGACCCGCGCCGCCGTGATCGAGGAGACCTGGGCTGCCCTGCGCGCCCTGCCCGATGCGGCCTACCTGGGCCTGGTTGCGCCGCGCTGGCTGGCCCGGCTGCCCTATGGCAAAGGCTCCGATCCGATCGAGCGCTTCGCGTTCCAGGAACTGGGCGCCGACCAGGGGCCCGAGGCGCTGCTCTGGGCCAATCCCGCGGCGCTGGCTGCGGTCCTGTTCGCCGGCTGCGCGGCGGCGGGCGAGGGCGTGCCGGACCTGACGGCGGTGCTGGAGGTGGGCGACATGCCGTACCACACCGTCACCGACCGCTACGGCAGCGTCGCCGCCCTGCCCTGTACCGAGCGCCCGCTGACCCATGACGAGGCGCTGGCCACCCTGGGCCGCGGGGTGATGCCGCTGCTGGCCATCCGCGGCCGCACGGACGTGCGCCTGGGCGGGTTCCAGTCGCTGGCCGGCACGCCGCTGGCGGGCGCCTGGCATCGCGTCGCCGCGGGCGAGGGCGGCGCACTGGGCCCTGCGGTGCCCGACCCTGCCGCCCTGGGCGCCGCGTTGGCCGCCTTGGCCGCGCACGACGAGGATTTCACGGGCCCGGACGCGCTGGAGCGACTGATTTCCCGGGGGTGATGCGTATCAAGCCGGAACCGCGCGCCCCTGGATGGGGCACTCATTTCCGGAGCACGACGCCGGACCGCCAAGATCGGGCCCCGATGCGGGCCCCAACACGACAGGGTCCCGCAGCCGGGGCCCCGGCACCGGGCCGCCGCCAGGGGGACGCCGCGCCGCCGACAGGAGTGACGACAGATGCCCGATGACGTGAGCACCGAGACGGTCCTAGCCGAACTCTCGACCCCCGAGACGCCGAAGGACAAGACCGTCGTCGTCTTTGCGGAGATCTCCGAGGGGCTGAGTAAGCTGCCCGACATGGTGGTCGAGTTCGCGACCCTCGACGAGGAGATCGACTTCGACAAGGTACTGGGCAAACCGTGCGATCTGTCGATCCGCACCGCAGGCAAAGACCGGCGCCATTTTACCGGGCTCTGCATCGAGGCCGAGTATCTGGGCGTGCACGAACGCTCGTCGCTGTACCGTTTTCGCCTATCGCCCTGGCTGTGGCTGCTGCAGCGTCGGCACGACTGCCGCATTTTTCAGAACATGACAGTGCGCGATATCGCGCTGCAGATCTTCAGCGACTACGACTACTATGACAGCAAGTGGCTGACCAATCAGACCTTCCCCTCGCGCACGTATTGCGTGCAGTACCGCGAAAGCGACTTCGACTTTTTGAACCGGCTTTTTGAGGAAGAGGGGATCTACTGGTTCTTTGAATTCAAGGAGAAGGTGCAGACGCTGGTGCTGATCGACGAGATCGGCAAGCATCGGCCGTTGGATAATGACAGCACTGCCTTCTACATGCCGCCCGACAACGCGACCAAGCATCGCGAGGATCATATCTATCAGCTTACCCGCCGCAGTTCGGTGCAGACCGGCAAGGTGACGCTGAACGACTATGACTTCGAAAAGCCGGGCAGCGACAAGAAGCAGTCGGTCGCCAAGCAAGCCAAGCACAGCGCCGCCGACCACGAGCTATACGACTATCCCGGCCACTATGTGAAAGACGGCGACGGCGAGCGCTATGCCCGCATCCGCGCCGAAGCGTTCGCGGCCAAGGGCCTGCGCAGCAGCGGGCTGGCGAGCCTGCGCTGGCTGGCGACGGGGCGCACGGTCAAGATCTCGGACCACCCGGTGAAGTCGCACAACGGCGAGCGGCTGGTCGTCTCGACGCGCCACATCATGCGCTGTCCGCTGCGCGAGGGGTACGAGAGCCTGCGCCAGGCGATCGACAGCCTGATCGACACCGCGCTGGTCCCGGCCGACATGGGCCACGCCGTGGCGTTCGAGCTGATGCCGGCCAACAAGCCGTTCCGCGCCCCGCACCGGACACTTTGGCCTGCGATCAAGGGCGTGCAGACCGCCACCGTCGTGGGCCCCAGCGGCGACGAGATCCACACCGACAAGTACGGCCGCGTCAAGGTACAGTTCCACTGGGACCGCGAAGGCAAGAAGAACGAGAAGTCGTCCTGCTGGATCCGCACGGCGGTGCCCTGGTCGGGCAAGTTGTGGGGTCATGTCTGGGTGCCGCGGGTCGGCCAGGAGGTCGTGGTCGACTTCGAGGAGGGCAACCCGGACCGGCCGCTGATCACCGGGTGTCTGTACAACGGCGACCGGATGCACCCCTACAAGCTGCCCGACAACCAAACCCAGATGGGCTGGAAGACGAACAAATCGAAGGGCGGCGGCGGCTTTAACGAGTTTGTCATGGAGGACAAGGCGGGCGAGGAGTTCGTGCGCCTGCAGTCCGAGCGCGACTACATCGAGATCATCAAAAACAACGCCGAGATCACCATCGGTCTGGAACACAAGGACAAGGGCGATCTGAAACAGACCATCCACCGCCACAAGACCGAGATCATTAAGACCGGCGACGACACCCTGAAGGTCGAAAAGGGCAACCAGTTCGTCACCATCAAGAAGAACGCCGAGCTGAAGGTCGGCGACAATCAGAAGAAAAACATCGGCAAGAGCCGCGAGCTGAAGGTGGGTCAGAGCGACAAGTTCAAGATCGGCATGAGCCGCCAGGGCAAGGTCGGCACGAGCGACAAGCTGAACGTCGGCACGTCGTTGGAGATCAAGGCCGGTACCAAGATCACGCTCAAGTGCGGCACCTCCAAAATCGAGATGACCCCGACCGGCATCACCATGAAGGCGATGACCATCAAGCAGGACGCGACCATGAATTGGTCGGCCAAGGCGAAGATGAGCGCCAAACTCGAAGCGATGATGACGACCAAGATCTCGGGCAAGATGACGGCCACCTTCGAGTCCGGCCTCTCAACCAAGATCGCCAGCAAGCTGCAGTGTTCTATGGAGGGCAAGGTCATGACCGGGGTCAAAGGCTTGATGGTCGACGTCGGCGGCAAGGCCCTGACCATGGTCAAGGGCGGCATCACGATGGTGAACTGAGATGAGCGATCCGACCGCAGGACCGGGCCCCGGGGCCGGCGCACCGGCGTCGACCGATCCGACCGACCCCACCCTCGACGACGACATGGACTTCGAGGACGACGAGGACGAGGACGAGGACGAGGACGAAGAGGACGAAGACGAGGACGAAGAGCTCGAGGACGCCGACCTTGCCCCGCCGCCGCGCGATGCCGCGCTGTTCCAGGGCATGGTCAAGCTGCAGCCGGTGACGGCGGCCGAGCTGATCGCGCACGAGCAGATCGAGCTCGAGACGTCGATCCACGTGCCCGCCGACACCGCGCTGCCCGACCTGCTGGCCAGGCTGGACGGCGAGATGGCCGACGTGGACCGGTTGCGCCTGCTGGCCCACGCCCTGCCCGTGCGCGAGGCGGCGTGGTGGGCCTGCATGGCCGCGCGCGACATGCTGATAGAGCGGCTGGCCAAGGACCCGCGCGACGTGCCGCCCTGTCTGGCGGTCACCGAGGCGTGGGTGTTTCAGCCCAACGAGGAGAACCGCGTCGCCGCCCGCGCCGCGATGGAGGCCGCACACCCGACCGACGAGACTCAGCTCTGCGCCATGGTCGTCTGCTTCTCGGACGGCCGCCTCGGCCCGGGCGAGCTGCAGCAGTTCCCTGCCCCGCCGCAGGCCGCCGCACTGGCCGTTTTCGCGTTGCAGATGAAATCGATGTGTCTGGTTCCCGAAAAGGCTGTGGCGCGCGCCGCCGTGCTGGTGGAACGCGGGCTGGACATCGCCCGCGGCGGCGACGGCGTGCACACGATGGAGGGATAATGGCTGACCTCAACGCCTTGGCGGCCTATGCTGCGGCAACGCGTGTGGGGCGCGTCGACGGCGGCGGCGGGGCTTCGCCGATCGCCCATTCATTCGCCGAAACCCCGGCCGCTCCGGCGGCCCTCTTCCAGCGTGGGAGAACGTAATGCCCGGCCCTCCAGCCTCTCGCGTCAGCGACATGCACGTCTGCCCGATGGTCACCGGTATCATCCCCCATGTCGGCGGGCCGGTGTTGCTGGGCTGTTTCACGGCGCTGTTTTGCAAGCTGCCCGGCGCCCGCGTCAGCGACATGTGCTTCTGTGTCGGCCCCCCGGACACGATCGTGTTGGGCTCGTTCAAAACGCTCACCGGCAAGATGCCCCAGGCGCGCATGGGCTCGCTCACGGCACACGGCGGGACCGTCGTGGTCGGCGCCCCCACCACGCTGGTCGGCTGAGCCCGCCCTTCCCGTTCACGCATAGGCAACCGACGCACAGGCGATGACCCTTACGCTCGAGTTCCAGACGACCGGTGCCATGCCCGTGGGAGCGCGGCCGGTGACGTTGAACGGCGGTTCGCTCACCATCGGGCGGGGCCAGGGCAACACGCTGGTGCTGCCCGATCCGGACAAGAACATCTCGCGCTGGCACTGCCGGATCGAGATCGAGAACGGCGCCTATGTGCTGATCGATCCCGGCAGCTCGAACGGCACGCACCTCAACTACCGGCCCGACCCGCTGCCCTACGACGTGGCCTATCCGCTGAAGGACCAGGACGTCATCGGGATCGGCCGCTACGAGCTGATCGTGCGGATCACGGCCGCGCCCGCGGTCGCGGGGTCCGGCTTCCCAGGGGCCGAGGCGATGGAGATGGGCGCGCACGGCGGCATGCCGGCGGGCGGCGGACCCGTGCAGGACCCGCTGGCCTCGGGCTCGGACGATGTGCTGGACGGCGGCGGCTACAGTGGGCCGGGCCTCGGCCTCGGCGGTGGGCCGGCGCAGCCGCCCGGGCCGCGCGGCACGGCCGATCCGCTGGGCGGCGCGGGCGGTCGGGTGGGCGTGCACCGGCCGCCCGCGGGCGGCGGCGGCCTGGACGGCGGGCTGGACGGCGGTCTGGGGGGCGGTTTGGGGGGCGGTTTGGGGGGCGGCGACGAGATCGACGCCCTTTCGGCCGGCGAGGACGACCTGCTGGCGGGCGACGATCTGGGCGCGGGGTCGGGCGAGCATGGCGCTGCAGGCGGCATGAGCTTCACGCCCGGCCGCGCGCGTCAGCACATCCCGGGTGCCGCGATCCCGCCGGGCGCCATCCCGTCGGGCGGCCCGGGTGGGCAAGGCGGACCGCAGATCCCCAGCGACAGCCCAACGCCCGGTCAGAGCCGCCCGGTACAGCAGTCCCCAGTGCCCGAGGCGATCCCCGCCGGCGGCATCCCCAGCGGAGCCATCCCAGGTGGCGCGATGCCAGGCGGCGCCATGCCAGGTGGCGCCATGCCGGGCGGGGCCATCCCAGGCGGGGCCATCCCAGGCGGCGCGATGCCAGGCGGAGCGATGACAGGTGGCGCCATGTCGGGCAGCGCGATCCCCGGGGGCGCCAACCCCGGAGGCGCCATCCCGGGCGGCGCCCCGTCGGGCAGCGGCCCGCAAGCGGGCGGTATCCCGGCGGGCGGCATGCAGGCGGGCGGCATCCAGGCGGGCGGTATCCAGGCGGGGGGCATCCCGGCAGGCGGCATCCCCTCGGGCGCCGTTCCCGGCAGCGCGATCCCCGGCGGTGGCGGGCCGGGCGGCGGGTCAGGCATCGGGCCAGTTGGCGGACCCGGTGGCGGGCCAAGTGTCGGGCCGGGTGGCGGATCGGGGGATCCACACCGCCTCGGCCCCTTCTCCGGCGCGGGACCGGTGGAGGGCGGTCCTGTCCACAGTCAGCCCCCCATGCAGCCCAGTGGGCAGCCCAGTGGGCAGCCCAGTGGGCAGCCCAGTATACAGCCCAGTGGGCAGCCAGCCGTGGCGCCGACCGCGCCGCAGCCCGCGGGACAGTCGGCCGGCGATCCGGTGGGCGCGGCCCAGGCTGCGGCCCAGATTGCGGCCCAGGCTGCTGCAATGGGGGCGGCCGCCGCCTATCAGCCCCAGGCCCACCCGCACGCCGAGGTGCAGCCGCACGCCCCGCACCGACCCGGCGACGGCGATGCGGCGGCGGGCCATGCCGGCGCGCCGACCGCCGTCCACCCCACCCAACCCCACTCGCAGGCCCAACCCCAGCCCGAGGCGCAGGCGGCAGGCGGCGGGCTGGATGCTGCGGCGCGCGCGTTCCTGCAGCACGCGGGGGTCGATACCGCGGGCCTCTCGGCGCAGGAGATCGCGACGCTGATGGGTCAGTTCGGCCGGGCCTTCCACGACACCATCGCCGGGCTGCAGCAGGTGCTGCAGACCCGGGCCGAGGTGAAGGGGATGAGCAACCTCGAGCGCACCGGCTTCGGCGGAGACTTCAACAACCCGCTGAAGTTCAGCAACGACCCCCAGCACGCGATCGAGATGCTGCTGCGTCCGCGCCGCGGCTTCCAGGGCGCCGATACCGCGATCGCCGAGGCACTGGACGACATCAAGGCGCACGATTTGGCGGTGATGGCCGGCATGCGCGCCGCCCTTGCCCATCTGTTCGAGCGCTTCAATCCCGAGCAGCTCGCCGCCCGCATCGAGGGTGGCGGCTGGAGCGCGATGTTCAGCGGCAAGAAGGCCCGGCTGTGGGAGACCTACGAGGCCTTTTATCACCAGATCCGCGAAGAGCTGGAGGTCGATTTCCAGAAAGTCTTCGGCAAGGCGTTCAGCGACGCCTACACCGAGCAGCTGAAGGCGCTGAAAGCCCAGAAGGAGAGCCAGTGGTGACCCCGAACACGACCCATCCGCGCCGCGTCGCCCCCGGCACGGGCCCCAGCACGGGCCCCGGAACGAGCGCCGGCACGGGCCCCAGCACGGGCCGCGGCACGAGCGTCGGCACGGGCCGGGCGACACGACGCGCCGTGCTGGCGCTGGCAACGCTGGGCACGGCGGCGCTGGCCGCCTGTGCCTCGGCGCCCGAGCCGCCGGCACCCACCACGGTGGCGCTGCAGTTGGCGGCAGGCGCAGACTCGAACGGCGGCGCGCCAGTGCAGACCAAGGTGTACTACCTGACCTCGACCGGCACCTTCATGAACGCCGACTTCTTTGCCGTGTTCCAGGATCCGCAGGCGACGCTGGGCGCCGATTTGGTGGGCGTGGACGCCTATCCCCTGACCCCCGGCGCCAGCGTGGCCGACGCCAAGGTGTTCGAGGGCCAACAGCCGAGCGCGATCGGCGTGATCGCCGCGTTCCGCGACATCAGCGGCCCCGGCTGGCGCGCCGTCAAACCGCTGGCGCCGCGGGCCGAGAACACCGCGACCGTCGGCGTGGTCGGCAGCCAGGTGACCATCCAGTAGCCCGCCGCCGCAACGCCCGGGCGCCGACCCCGGCGCCCGACGCGCCCTCACCACCCGCTCCCCGGCGCGGCCGCCGGCGGGGCGCACCACCCGGTCCCGCCGCAGCCGGGCCCGACACCACCCGCGCCGC
>JBCCMW010000103.1:0-11073 GCA_039026175.1 Pseudomonadota bacterium | reverse complement strand
GCGCTCGCCACTGCCCGTGCCGCGCCCGCCGCCCTGGCCGAGGAGCGCGCCAAGCTGGACAGCGCAAGCGACGCGGCTGAACGCCGGCGGCGGGCGGCGGCCGATGCGCTGGCCGAAGCCTCGACTGCTGCGACCGACGCCGCGCGCCACGCCCGCGAGGCCGAAAAGACCGCCGGCAGTGCCCGCGAGGCCATGGCCCGGCTCGAGGCGCGCCGCGACACCGCGGCTGAGGCGCTGACCGCGGCGGACACCGCGCTGGCCGAAGCGGACCTGACCCCCGTCGACGCGGGCGACCCGGCGCCCAGCGATCCCACCGCAGCCGGGGTCAAGGCGCTGGAGGGCGAGGTGCAGCGGCTCACCCGGGCGCGCGACGCGCTGGGCCCCGTCAACCTGCGCGCCGACGAGGACGCCGCGGCGCTGCGCACCGAGCGCGAGGCCATGGAGGCCGAAAAGGCCGATCTGCAGGCCGCCATCGCCAAGCTCCGCGCCGGGGTCGCCGCGCTCAACCGCGAGGGCCGCCAGCGTCTGATCCTGGCCTTCGACCGCATCAACGGCGAGTTCGCCACGCTGTTCCGCCAGCTCTTCGGCGGGGGCGAGGCGCGGCTGGTGATGGTCGAGGACGAGGACCCGCTGGAGGCCGGGCTGGAAATCCTGTGCCAGCCGCCGGGCAAGAAGCTCTCGTCCCTGTCGCTCCTCTCGGGCGGCGAGCAGACGCTGACCGCGCTGTCGCTGATCCTGGCGGTGTTCCTGTGCCAGCCCGCGCCGATCTGCGTGCTGGACGAGGTCGACGCCCCCCTGGACGACGCGAATACCGAGCGTTTCTGCAGCCTGCTGGAGGAGATGCGCAAGCGTACCGCGACGCGCTTCCTGATCATCACGCACCACCCGCTGACCATGGCGCGCATGGACCGGCTGTTCGGCGTGACGATGGTCGAGCGGGGGGTCAGCCAGCTCGTCTCGGTCGATCTGGCCGCGGCCGAGGCGCTGGTCGAGGCCTGATCGTCGGCCAGGGCTTGGCCCGCTGGTCGACGCCTGATCGTCAACCAGGGCTTGGCCTGCCGGGCGACGGATCGCGCGGTCGGGCCCGTTCGCTCCACGACCCACCGCAGGGAGCGCACCTATGCCCGCACGGCCCATCGCCGCCGCCATCGTCCTGGCTGCCGTCCTGGCCGCCCCCCAGGCCGCCCCCCTGGCCGCCCTCCAGGCCGCCCCGCCCGCCGGCGCCCAGAGCGTGCCCACCGTCGATGCCGCCGCGCGCTGGCAGTCGGTGGCCACCGAGACCGACGTCGCGCGCCACGCCGCCGCCGACGCGGTCCTGGGCTACTGGTTCGCCGACACCTATGGCCGGCTGAGCGCCGAGGAACGGCGGATCGTCGGTGCGGTCTATGCCGATGCCCCGCGCGCCTTTACGCCCGATGAACTGGTGGGCACCTGGCTCTGCCGCACCATCAAGCTGGGCGGGATCAGCGGCACGATGATCGCCTACCCGTACTTCCGCTGCCGCATCGAGGCGGACGCCGCGGCCGAGGGCGCGGTGCTGTTCTTTATCAAGGAGACCGGGTCGCAGCGCTCCAGCGGGCGGATCTGGCCCGGGATGCGGCGCGCGCCGGCGCGCCCGGCGGGGCGCGGCCACCGCCGACCCGCTGCCAGCGAGATGGTGTACCTGGGCGCCGGCCATTACGGTCGCGAGGGGGTGCCGCGGCCCTATCGTGCGCGCGGCGCGACCGGGTCCGACGAGCGCAACCAGATCGGCCGGGTGACCATGCGCGGTGCGCGTGCGCTGATCGAGTTGCCGCAGCCGCGCCGCGAGAGCGTGTTCAACATCCTGGAGCTGCGCCGGCCCTGATCGGCCGGGTCCGACCGCGGCACCGTTCGGGGCGGCCGTTCGGGGCGGCCGTCGGCGGCAGCCGTCCGGGTCGGCCGTCCGGGGCGGCCGTTCGGCCCGCCTGTTGCAGCGCCGCAGCGCCGCGCGCGCACTGCGGTGTGACATGCCGGCAAGTCGCGCCTCGGCAGGGGCCTGTTCGCTTGACACTCGCCACCCCGCGCTCCTAGCGTGCGCGCGATTTCAAGGGGGTCAGCCCCGGCTTTGCGCGAGGCGCGCATGGACGACCGCGAGCGATCGACCGGCCCGGGCGGCGGCGCGACCGGCGATCTTGCCAAGCGGATCGCCGCCGCCCGCCACGCTGCCAATCCGCCGTCGCGGCGTCGGATGGTGGGGTCGATGCGCGGCTGGGAACTGGCCTTCCGCATGGTGCTCGAATTGCTCGTCGGCATCGCGATCGGCGGGTTTCTGGGGTTCGCGGTCGACTGGTTGCTTGGCAGCCTGCCCGCCTTCACCTTGATCTTCGGGCTCCTGGGCTTTGCGGCCGGCGTGCGGGTGATGCTGCGCTCGGCCGAGGAGCTGAACCGGCGGAGCGACGCGGGGGATAGGCCCGACCCGTCGACGCCGCCGGACGCCCGGCGCCCGGGCGCGTCCTCCGGCGACGGGGGCTGACTTTCACCGGGGTGCCGCCTGGCGCGCATCCCGCACCTGAAACGACGGGGTGCCCGGCCGGGTGCTCGATCCAGCGGCAGAGAGACGAGGCGACCGTGGCAGCAGGCGGCGACGCAGGAAGCTTCTTCCACCCCATGGACCAGTTCGTGGTCAAGTCGCTGTTCGGCGGCGGCGAGGTAACGTCACCGATCTCGCTGACGAACTCGACGCTCTGGACCGCGATCGTGATCGTCGTGATCGCGCTGATCACCATCACCGGTACGCGCCAGCGCGCCTTGGTGCCGACCCGAACCCAGTCGGTCGCCGAGATGATGTACATCTTCGTGCGCCAGATGGTCGAGGACGTGGCCGGGGAAGGGGCCATCAAGTATTTCCCCTACATCTTTACGCTGTTCATGTTCGTGCTGTTCGCCAACCTGCTGGGTATGGTGCCAATGTCGTTCACCGTCACATCGCACATCGCCGTCACGGTGTTTCTGGCGCTGTCGGTGTTCGTCACCGTCACGATCATCGGCTTCATCAAGCACGGGCTGCATTTCCTGGAATTCTTCTGGCCCAAGGACGCGCCCGGCTGGCTGCGCCCGATCCTGGCCATCATCGAGGTGATCTCGTACATGGTGCGCCCGGTCAGCCACTCGATCCGTCTGGGCGCCAACATGATGGCCGGCCACGCGGTGCTAAAGGTCTTTGCGGGCCTGGTGGCGCTGACGCTGGCGGGCGGGCTGGGCCCCGTCGCGGTGCTGCCGCTGGCCGCGATGGTGGGCATCACCGCGTTCGAGATCCTGGTGGCCGTGATCCAGGCCTACATCTTCGCCGTGCTGACCTGCGTGTACCTGCACGACGCGCTGCACATGCACTGATGCGGCGGACGCCACACCGGCCCTGGCGCACAGCCCGGGCCCGATCCGAACCCAATGGGACAGCCAACAGGGGCACCCCCGATCAAGGAGAACGACGATGACGGGTGATATCGCGCAGATGGGACAGTACATCGGTGCCGGCCTCGCCTGCCTCGCCATGGCGGGTGCGGCGATCGGCGTGGGCAGCGTGGCCTCGGCCTTCCTGGCCGGCGCGCTGCGCAACCCGGCTGCGGCCCAGGCCCAGACCGCCACGCTGTTCATCGGCATGGCCTTTGCCGAGGCGCTGGGCATCTTCGGCCTGGTCGTCGCGCTGCTGCTGCTGTTCGCGGTCTGATCCCGGCCACACGGCCGGCGCAGGGCGGCCCACCGCCCTGCCACCACGTTTGAGGACGCGCCCGCGGCGGTGCGTTCCGTCCCAGCCGGGCCCCGCGCCCGGACCCCCTGCTATCGGAGCGCGCGCCATGGCAACCGACACCGGCGGCGATGCGGACAAGGCCTCGGGCGGCCTGCCGCAGCTCGATTTCGACACCTGGCCCAGCCAGATCATCTGGACGGCCGTCGGCCTGCTGCTGCTCTACCAGCTGATGGTGCACTACGCGCTGCCCCGCATCTCGGGCATTCTCGAGGAACGGGCCGACGCGGTGGCCGACGATTTGGACCGGGCCGAGGAGTTCGAGCGGAAGGCGCGCGAGTCGGCCGAGGCCTACGACGCCGCCCTCGCCGAGGCCCGCGCCAATGCCAAGGCGATCGCCGACGAGACCCGCGCCGAGATCCAAAAGCAGGTCGACGAGGCGATGGCCAAGGCCGATGCCGAGATCAGCGCCCGCACCGCCGAGAGCGAAAAGCGCATCGGCGAAATCCGGGCCGAGGCCGATGCCAGCGTGCGCACCGTGGCGCGCGAGACCGCCCAGGCGCTGGTCGGCAAGCTGATGCCCGAGGCCGCGGACGGCGCCATCGACGCGGCCGTCGACAGCCGGGTCTGAGGAGACCGCGATGTCCCTGCTCTACGACAGCAATTTCCTGACCGCGCTCAGCTTCGTCATCTTCTTCGCCATCCTGTGGTACTATGGCGTGCACACGCTGCTGGGCCGCATGCTCGACGACCGGGCCGAGAAGATCCGCGCCGAGCTGGATCGGGCGCGCGAGCTGCGCGAGGAGGCCCAGCGCCAGTTTGCAGAGCTCGAGCGCAAGCGGGCCGAGGTCGACGACCTGGCCGCCGAGATCGTCGAAAAGGCGCGCACCGACGGCGAGGCGATGGCCGCCAAGGCCAAGGACGATATCGCCGCCATGGTCGCACGCCGGCTGAAGACCGCCGAGGAGCAGATCTCGCTGGCCGAGGCCCAGGCCGTGGAGGCCGTCAAGGCGCGCGCCATCGAGGTGGCCGTCGCCGCCGCGACCGAGGTCATGCGCGCGGGGATGAACGCGTCCATCGCCAACCGCATGATCGACGAGGGCACCGAAAAGGTCGCCGGGCAGCTGCACTGAGCGCAGCCGCCGGCGCGGCGGCTAACGACCGTCGCGGACGAGGACCAGTTCGACGCGGCGGTTCACGGCGCGGCCTTCGGGCGCGGCGTTCGAGGTAAGCGGCGCCAGGGGCCCCACCGCGTGGATCGACAGCCGGTCGGCCGAGATCCCCCGCTCGACCAGCGCGTTGAACACCGCCCGCGCCCGCTCGCGCGACAGCGCGATGTTCGACAGCAGGTCACCCGAGGTGTCGGAGTGGCCGACCACCCAGACCGTCATGCCCGGCGAGGCGGCCAGCAGCGCCGCCGCGGCCTCGATGGTATCCGCCGAGCTGGTCGACATGCGCGCCGTGCCGCTGTCGAAATCCAGCCCCTCGAGCGGTAGGTGACCGTCGCGCAGCAGGCGCGCGCGGAGCGCAGCCACATCGCCCGTCTGCGCCGCAACGCCCGCAGCGGACCCCGCGGCGACGCCCCCGAGTCCGGCCTCGACCCCGTCCACGCCGCCGCCGGCCGGCGCCTCGCCGGTCGCCCCCGGGACAGGCCCGTCGGGGTCGGTGTCGCGCTGGGCGGTCGATGTTCGGGCCGGCGCACCCTCGGGCACGACGGCGGTGATCTGCAGGAACAGCCGGCCCACCACGCGGCTGGCGACGACCATGGCGTAGGCCGCCGCTTCGCCCTCGCCCCCGTCATCGCCGTCGCGCAGGGTCACGATCGCCATGTCGGCGGTGTCCAGGCGCATTGCCGGCGCCGGCAGGATCTCCAGCGCAAAGCGCGCGTCGACCCCGCCGCAGGCGTCGTCGACACAGGCGAACGCCCGTTCGACGCCCGGCGGCGCGGTCCGGGCCACGGCCTCGGCCAGCGCGGCTGGCGTGCGCCCGTCGGCCGGCAGGGCAAAGGCATCGATCCGCACGCGCCCCGCCATTGTCCGGGCGCCGCCCTCGGGGCCCAGACGGTCGAGCGCGATGGCGACCTGATCGAACGCCGCCGTGCGCTGGCCACCGGCCACGGCACCCGAAGGCGGCGCCAGCGTCAGCGCCCCGGCGGCCCCGGGCGCCAGCGCCGTGGCACCCGGCGCCAGCGCCAGCATCAGCAGCGCAACGCCCAGCCGGCCCTTCGGCCCCGCCGCCCTCACGACGGCTCCCTCACTCGGTAGTGGTAGGCCGTGATCGGCTCGAACCCCAGGCGCTGGTAGAGCGTGCGCGCGGCCGTGTTGTCCGCCACCACCGCGTGGGCCAGCACCGTCGCCCCGGCCTCCGCAGCCCAGGTCCCGAGCGCCGCCATCAGCACCGCCGCCACACCCTGGCGCCGATGCGCTGGCGACACCCACAGCGCCTGGGTGACCGCCACTTCGCCATCCAGCGCGATGCCGGCGGCACCGGCAGGCGCCATGCCGACGCGCGCCAGGAAGATCGCCTTGGCCCCTGCGCCGCGCTCGAACACCGCGCGGCGTTGCGGGCCGATCCCGCCGGCGGCCCACAGCCGGTCGAACAGCGCCACCGGGGTGCGCACCTGCACGGTCTCCAGCCCTTTGGGCGCCGCCGGCCAGGGCGCCGACGCGGGCCGCGCGACGATCAGCGAGCGGTCGTAGGCGCGCCACAGGCCCGTCGCCTCGAGCCAGTCGTCCAGCGCTGCATCCTCGGCCCAGAGCTGGAAGCGCGGCGCCAGCCCGGCCGCGGCATAGATCGCCTCGACCGCCGCCACGGCGCCGGGCAGATCCTCGGGCAGCGGGCCCGCAGCCCAGGCCGAGGCGGCACGCGACCCTGCCTCGGCCGGCGAGATGCGCAGCCGCCAGTTGCCCTGCAGCACGGTCTCGGCGCCCGGCCACGTCGCTTCGGACGCCGCCGCAAAACGCTGGGCGGTCAGCCATGCGGGCAGCCATGCGGGCCGCCGGTCGGGCAGCCAGTCGGGCAGCCAGTCGGGCAGCCGGTCGGGCAGCCGGGCGGGCGGGGCGACCCGGGGGGCAGCCTCGCCGGGCGGGATCTCGCTCTCGTCCACCGCGATCAGCCCTGCTTCAACAGGCGCGCCTTTTCGCGCTGCCAGTCGCGCTGGCGCTCGGTCTCGCGCTTGTCGGCGGTTTTCTTGCCGCGCGCGAGGCCGATCTCCAGCTTAGCGATGCCGCGGTCGTTGAAGTACAGTTTCAGCGGGACCAGCGTCATGCCTTGGCGGCCGATGTTCTGGTGCAGCCGCCCAATCTCGATGGCCTTGGCCAACAGCTTGCGCGGCCGCCGTTCCTCGTGGCCGAAGGTGCGGTCCTTGGCTTGGCTGAACGGCGGGATGTAGCTGTTGATCAGCCACAGCTCGCCGCCCTCGACGTTGGCGTAGCTCTCGGCGATGTTGCCGCGGCCCTCGCGCAGGGCCTTCACCTCCGAGCCCTGCAGCACGATGCCGGCCTCGAAGCTGTCCTCGATGGCATAGTTGTAGCGGGCGCGCCGGTTCTCGGCCGCGATGCGCTGGGCGGGCTTCTTGTCGGCCATCTTCAGGTCCTCCTCCGGAGGCTAGCTTGGCGTCGGCAGCGCGCGCTGTCACGACCGGGCTGCCGCGTCAATGCCCGACGTGCGGCGGCGCGGTCAGCCGGCGATGCGCCGGCCGTTCAGCCGTTGCATCTCGGCAGCCATCTGGGCAGCCATCTGGGCAGCATCGGGCGGCTCCCAAAGCGCCTCGATGTAGGCGAGCACCACGTTCGTCACGCCGCACTCCGTCGCACGGCCGGTGTTCGACCCCGACCATGGATCGCGCCAGGCGCGCGGGCACGCAGGCGCGCGGGCACGCAGGCGCGCAGGGCCAAGGCGCCTCGCAGACGCAGGCGCGGTCAGCCGTTCAGCAGGCCGGCGTGGACCATCGCGGCCCGGATACGGTCTTGCACCGGCTCGGTGACCTCGACCAACGGCAGGCGCACCTCGTTGCGGCACCGCTCCAGCAGCGACAGCGCGTACTTGGCGCCGGCCAGCCCGGGCTCCAGGAAGATCGCCTCGTGCAGCGGCATCAGCCGGTCCTGCAGCGCCAGCGCCCCGGCATAGTCGCCCGCCAGCGTCGCTTCCTGGAACCGGGCGCACAGCGCGGGCGCGACGTTGGCCGTGACCGAGATGCAGCCGACCCCGCCGTGCGCGTTGAAGCCCAGCGCCGAGGCGTCCTCGCCCGAGAGCTGGATGAAGTCGGCGCCCGAGGCCGCGCGCTGCTGCGACACCCGCGTCACGTCGCCGGTCGCGTCCTTGACGCCGGCCACGCGCGGGAGCGCGGACAGCGCGGCCATGGTCTCGACCGACATATCGATCACCGAGCGGCCGGGAATGTTGTAGATGATGATCGGCAGGGCGCAGGCATCGTGGATCGCGCGGTAGTGGGCCAGCAGGCCTGCCTGCGTGGGCTTGTTGTAGTAGGGCGTGACCACCAGCAGCGCGTCGGCGCCCACCGTCTCGGCGTGCTGGGCCAGGCCGATCGCCTCCTCGGTGGCGTTCGAGCCGGCGCCGGCCACCACGGGGACGCGCCGGTCGGCGGTCTCGACCACGATCTCGACGACGCGGCGGTGCTCGGCGTGGCTCAGCGTCGGGCTCTCGCCCGTGGTGCCGCACGGCGCGACGCCGTGGCTGCCTTCGGCGATCTGCCAGTCGACCAGCGCACGCAGCGCCTTCTCGTCCACCTGACCGCCGGCCATGGGCGTGACCAGCGCGGGGATCGACCCGCGCAACAGGGGCTGGGGCATGGGCGCGCTCCATTGCCGTGGTGGCCCGCCGGCGCCGGGTGATGGGCCGCGGGGGCACGCAGGGACAGAGGTGACGGCGCGCTGCATAGGCGCGTGCCGGGGCGATGGCAAGCGCGGCCCGTTCGGTGCCAGTGTCGCCCATTGCCCGCCCAGTGCCCCCCCAACCGCGCGCCAGTACCCGTCCAGTGCCCGTCCAGTGCCCGCCCAGTCCCAGCCCAGTGCCAGCCCAGTGCCAGCCCAGTGCCAGCCCTGGGCCTGCGCCGTCACTGCCCTGCGCCTGCGCCGTTCCCGCCCGGTGCCCGCCCTGGACCCGTCGGTGCCGGCCCAGTGCCCGCCGCGTGGCCCGCCGCGTGCCTGCACGGTGCCTGCCCTGGGGACCGCACGGTGCCCGCCCTGGGGCCCGCCCTGGGGCCCGCGCCGGCACGCCGAACGCCCCGCGTTGCGACCCTTCGTTCACATCTTGCGCGCCTGCGGCCGCCGGGGGCTCGCCGCGCCGCGGCTCTGCGATATGTGATGCTTCGAGGGTGTGCGGGTTGTCCGTCCATGCGTTCCGTCATGCTAACCTTCGGCCGCAAAGGCCGGGGAACGGTCCGTCGTCGAGCAGTCGCAGAACAGGGTGCCCCATGCTCCGCATCGTGCAGTCTCCCATCGCGCATCCGCGGGCGCGGTGCGTCCCGTCCGCCCTTGGCTGGCGCGCCATCGTCGCCGCGCTGACGGCGGCGGTCGTCGCGCTGGCCGCGCTGCCGGCCGCGGCGTTCGATCTGGCTGAGGCCGAGGCCGAGGGCGCGCTGGTGCGGGTTGCGCTGGCCGCGGGCGAGGATGGGCGCTGGGACGAGGCCCAGGCGCTGGTCGCCGGCGCCACGCCGTTGGTCCGCGATATCGTGCTGTGGCGCAAGCTGCGCTCGGGTGCCGGCAGCGTGCGCGAGTACCAGAGCTTCGTCACCCGCAACCCCGACTGGCCAGGGCAGAGCACGCTGGCCTCCAAGGTGCTGGGCGACCGCCCCGCCAGCCCGTCCTCGCGCGGCGCGCTGGTGGGCGAGACGCTGGAACGCTGGCGCCGCTTCGACCGGCTGTACGACCGGCGCCAGTGGGACGAAGCCGAAGTGTACCTGGCCGACATCTCGACGTCCGAGGCGGCGCTGGGCGATCCAGGGCGCTATGCCAAGCGGCGCCTGGTGCTGGCCCGGCGCGCCGCGCGTCAGGGCCGGCCGGCGCTGGCCTACCGCTTGGCCGCCGACGGGTTTACCGGGCCGCAGGACGGCTACAACCACGCCGATCTGCAGTGGGTCGCGGGATGGGTGGCGCTGCGTCTGCTGAACGATCCGGGCACCGCGCTGGGCCATTTCCAGACCTTCGCGGGCCTTGTGAACACCCCGATCTCGAACGGTCGCGCGGGCTACTGGATCGGCCGCTCGCACGAGGCGATGGGCAACGTCGCCGCGGCCGAGACCGCCTATGCCGCCGCCGCGGTGTGGCAGACCAGCTTCTACGGCCAGCTTGCCGCCGCCAAGATCGATGCGGCCGGCGACCAGGCCCTGGCCGATACGGCGCTCGCCGACTGGCGTCGCTCGCCCGTGGTGGCGGACGACGCGGCGCGGATGGCGGCCATCGTACACTATGCCGGCGAGGACAGCCTGGCCTGGCAGAGCTTTCGTCACCTGGCCCGGGCGCGGCCCGACCGCTCGTACCTCGAAGGGCTGGCCGGTCTGGCGCTGGCGATGGGCGAGGAGCACTATGCCGTGCGGGTCGCCAAGGAGGCCGCGCGCCACGGCGTGATCATCATGCCCGCCTACTATCCCGTCACCGAGCTCGCCGACGCGGTGACCCGGGTCGAGCCGGCCTTTGCGATGTCGGTCGCGCGCCAGGAGACCGAGCTGAACCCCCGCGCGATCAGCCGGGTGGGTGCGCGCGGGCTGATGCAGCTCATGCCCGGAACGGCGGAGAAGGTCGCCTCGTGGCTGGACCTGCCCTACGAGCCGGCGCGGCTGACGGCCGATTGGCGCTACAACGCGACGCTGGGTCAGACCTACCTGGGCCGGCGGGTCGACCAGTTGGGCGGCTCGTATGTGCTGGCGGCCGCAGCCTACAACGCCGGCAAGGGGCGGGTCGACAACTGGGTCGTCGACTACGGCCACCCGCTGCTGGGCGAAGTCGACATGATCGACTGGATGGAGATGATCCCGTTCTCCGAGACCCGCAACTATGTGCAGCGGGTGATGGAGGGGATCTACGTCTATCGCACCCGCCTGTCGGGCGCGGCCGGGCCCATGACGATCGAGCGCGACTTGGCCCGCGGCATCCGCTGACGCGCCGATGTGATCGCGCAGGCGGCTCTTGGGGGCTGCCGAATCCCTGCCGCAGGGACATAGTGGCCATGGAACTCCCCGGTACCATGGAGCGCCCGATGCCCCCCGACCGTCTCGACAGCCGTCGCCGTGCCCGCCTGCCCGTCCTGATCGCGACCGCCGCGGCGCTGGCGCTGGCCGGCTGCGCGCCCTCGTCCCAAAGTCGCTACGAGGCGTTCGAAGTCGGCCAGCCTCTGCGGGTCGAGTTCGG
>JBCCMW010000102.1:0-11110 GCA_039026175.1 Pseudomonadota bacterium | reverse complement strand
TCGTGCGCCAGCCCCAGCCGCGCGGCCAGGTGCGCGACGGCGGCCGCTTCGGCCGCCGCGGCAGTGCGCAGCCCGTGGTCGACCGTCGCGACGCGCAGTGCCCGGCCGGTGGACGCCGCCCAGCGGGCAGCCGCTACCATCAGCGCCAGGCTGTCCGACCCGCCCGAGACGGCCAGCCCCAGCGGCGCCGACTGAAGCGGATCGCCCGGCGCGCGGTACCGCTCCAACGCGGTGCCGAGAGCGGCGGTGAGGATTGCGTCGAGGGACTCGGACTCTGCCTGGGCCTCGGCCTCGGCGACGGCCCTGTGCTCGCCCGGCGCACGCCTCGGGGCGTCGGGTGCCGGTGCGGGCCAGGCCATGCCGACGGGCGCCCCGGTCGCCCCGGCCCCCTGGGTCAACCGCAGGCGAGGCGGCGGGCCTCGCCCTCGGCCTCGTCCACCGCACGGTCGGCCGACGGAAAGCGGCTCGGCACCTCCTGCAGCGTCGCGCACGCCTCGTCGCGCCGGCCGAGCCGCGACAGCGCCACCCCCAGCTTGACCAGGTTGTCGGGCGCCAGCGCGCCGGCGGGATCGGCCTCGTACCCGTCCAGATAGGCGCGGGCGGCGACCTGCCAGTCGCCCTGCGTGGCATAGGTCTCGCCCAGCCAGAACTGCGCCTCGGGGGTGAGCGGGCTGTCGGGATAGTCGTCCAGAAAGCCCAGCAGGCCGTCCTCGGCGCTGTCCAGACGGCCCTGCTGGACGAACAGCACGGCGCGGTCGAGGGCCCGCTGCTCGCTGATCGAAACGGCGGGCGCACCGCCGCTGCCGCTTGCGCCGGACGTGCCGCCTCCCGAGGTGCCTGCCCCCGAGGTGCCACCCCCGACAGGCCCACCGACCGGCGGCGGGTTGGTCGGCAAGGCGGCGATGTCGCCGCCCTCCAGCTCGGTCAGGCGGAACTCGATGCTGCCAAAGCGTCGGGTGGCGTCCTCGGCGATCCGGTCGACGCGGAAATCGAGCTCCTCGACCTGGCGGGTCAGCCGCGCGATCTCGGCCTCGATCTGCTCCAGGCGGCGCAGCGTGGCGGTGTCGAGCGCCCCACCACCGGCCCCGCCAGCGGCCCCACCGCCGCCCCCACCCGAAACCGGCGGCACGCCGCTGCCGGGGGCAAGGCCCAGGTCCTGACGCAGAAGGCGCAGTTCGGCGGCGATGGTCTCCAGCCGATCGCGGGCGTAGGCGACGTCATCGTCGCCGCTGCCAAAGATCTGGGCGCCGGCAGGCCCCGCCACGGCCACGACCATGAGCGCCGCGCCGGCCAGCGCCGGACGCAACGCCGCCGCCACGCGCCGGCCGCGGGCTAAGCAGTGGGCCAAGCAGCGATCCCGGGCAGCGCCCAGGCGCGCAGGGTCGGGACCTGCCGGCACGCTCACGACGTCGGCCCGTCGCCGAGCAGGGTGACGCCGCGCCGGTTCTCGGACCAGCAACTCTCGTTCGAGCAGAGCGAGACCGGCCGCTCTTTGCCGAATGTCACAACGCGAAGGCGCGAGGCCGAGACGCCGCGCGCCACCAGGAACGCCCGCACCGCGTCGGCGCGCCTGGCGCCCAACGCCAAGTTGTACTCGCGCGTGCCGCGTTCGTCGGCATGGCCCTCGATCACCGCGGCGATGGCGGGGTTGGCCTGCAGCCACTGCGCCTGCTCGGCCAGCACCCGCTCGGCATCCGGCGTCAACGTGCTCTGATCGGTGGCAAAGAACACGCGGTCGCCGATCACGGTGTTGAAGTACGCGCGGGTGTTGGGCGCCGGTAGGCCAGAACTCGCCACGCCGGCCGAGGTGCCGCTGTTGGTGATCGGCGCGCCCGCGGCGTCGAGCGCGGTGTCGTCGCTCGAGCTGCAGGCGGCCAGGGTCAGGACCGCAAGCAGCGCCGCCCCTCGGGCGATGGGGCGCAGACCGGCGCGGGGTGCGTAACGCAGCACGGGGTGAAGCACTGGGGGAAGCACGGGGGGAAACGCCTGTCGGTACGAAGCGATGGTCATGGTTTTCTCCTTGCCAGCCGTCTCGTCTGTCGTCGTGCCGGTGTCGTTGCGCGGGCGGCGGGCCCGGCTGCCCGTCGTCCGGCTTGTGGCCCGCGCCCGGCGGCCCGGGCTGGCGGTGCCGGCGGCGCGGGCCGCGACGGCCCACCTCAGGCCCACCCCTGGCCCGGCTCTGGCCCACCTCTGGCCCGGCTCAGCGCCGGAGCGGCGACCAGGCGGGGTCCGAGGCGCCTGCGGGGGTCTGAACCGTGCGCAGATTGCGCCCGGTGATGTCGATCGACATCAGGGTCGAGCGGCCTGCCGCCCCGGGCTCGTCGCGAAAGAACATCAGCACCCGGCCGTTCGGCGACCAGGTTGGCCCTTCGTCCAGGAAGCTCGAGGTCAGCAGCCGTTCGTCCGACCCATCCGGCCGCATCACGCCGATGTGGAAGCGCCCGCCGACCATCTTGGTAAACGCGATCCGGTCGCCGCGGGGCGACCAGACTGGCGTGGCGTAGCGCCCATCGCCGAAGCTGATGCGCTCGGCCGTGCCGCCGTTCACCGGCATCACATAGAGCTGCTGGCTGCCGCCGCGGTCGCTCTCGAACACCACCCGCTCGCCGTCGGGCGAGAACGAGGGCGCCGTGTCGATCGCGGGGCCCTGGGTCAGCCGGCGGATCTGCCGCGTTGCGAGGCGCATGATAAAGAGATCGGTGTTGCCGTCCTCGACCAGCGACAGCACGACCGAGCTGCCATCGGGCGAGAAACGGGGCGAAAAGCTCATGTTCTCGAAGAACCCCAGCCGCTCGCGCTGCCGGGTGTCGAGGTTCATCAGATAGATCTGCGGCACCCCGTCGTCGTAGGCGGTGTAGAGGATCGTCTGCTCGTTGGGCGAAAAGCGCGGCGTCAGCACAAGGTCCGATGGGGTGTCCAGATAGCGCAGGTTGGCGCCGTCCTGATCCATCACCGCAAGACGCTTGATGTGGGCATCCTTGGGCCCGCTTTCGTCGACGAACACGACGCGGCTGTCGAAGTAGCGGCCCTCGCCGGTCAGCGCGGTATAGATCCCGTCGGCCACCTGATGCGCCACGCGCCGCCAGTCGCCGGGCGCGGCGATCAGCTGCCGGCCCTCCAACTGTTCGGCGCCAAAGGTGTCGAAGACGCGGAACTGCAGGCGCAGCCGGCCGTCGGCCAGCCGGCCCAGCCGGCCACGCACCAGCGCCTGCGCGCCGATAGCGGTCCAGTCCTGAAAGCCCGGCACGGCGTCGAAGTCCACGGGCTGGGCGATAAAGGCCGCCTCAGCGATGCCCTGGAACAGGCCCGAGCGTTGCAGATCGTCGCCCACCACCCGGGCCACGTCGCCGGCCAGGCCCAGCAGATCGTCCTGCTCCACCCCGAACGGTTCGATGGCGATGCGGATCGGCTCGAAATCGGCCCCGGTGACGTCGATCTGCAGCGGCCCGCCGCTGGACTGGGTCTGAGCCGGCGCGGCGGCAGGCAGCAGGGCCAGCGCCAGGAGAACGGCCAGCAGGGTCCCCAGCGGCGCGACAGATCGGACGGCAAGGGGCGCCGGGCGGCGGCGCACAGGCAGCGTGGCAGCGGTCATGACGGGAAACCGACCCCTTCTTCGGGAGAGAACGTCACATGGATCCATCGCCAAGCGTCGTACTTCGCCCGGGGCAGGTCGGCAAACACCCCGGCGTTCTGGGCCTGGATCAAGGCGCGGCGGGCGGCGCGCGACAGGGCGTCCTGCACCGCCCGATCGCCCCGACCGTCGACCTGGCGCGGACCGTCGACGATGCGGCCGTCCTCGGACAGCAGGATCTCCATGGTGACCCGAAGGCCCCGCTCCTCGCGCCCGCTGTACGAGAAGTAATCGCGGATGCCGAGCGACAGCGCCTCCTTCTCGCGCCCGGTCATGCGGGCGGCGAAGGTGGGCGCGGCGGCGGTGGGCCCCAGCGTGTCGCCGCGCGCCTGATCGGCGCTGTCGGCGCTGTCGGCGGGCGCGGTCTGTCCGACCTCCGCCAGCGCCGCGGCGATCGCGTCGGCGACGGCCTGGTCCTCGGCGGCGGGCGCGGTGTCGGCGGTATCGGTGTCGGTCTCGGCCGGCTCGTCGGCGGGCTGCGTCACCGGGGTGTCGGCGCTCGAAGCCGGGGCGGCCGCCGCCAGGTCTGCGGGGCGGGCGACGGGCAGTGCGGCGCGCCGGGGGGCAACGTCGCTCGGCGCGTCGGGATTGGTCGCGGCCTCGGCTGTTTCGCTCGCAGCCTCGTCCGCGGCCGCCGGCGCCTCGGCCGCGGCGTCGGGCTGTTCCTCGGGCTGGGGCGGCGCGGTCGGCGGGCCGTCGGGCAGGTCGGCGCTGCGCGAGGCGAGCGGCTGTACGGGCTCGGTCGAGGCAGGGCTCTCGGGCACGGCGGCCTCGCGCGGCAGGGTGTCGGGGCTCGGCGTCTCGGCGATAGTGGGCCGGCGAAGCTCGCTCGGCACCGGACTCTGCGCGGGGGCGATGTCGCTGGGCGGCGGGGCACTGTCGCCGGCGACCGCCGGCGCGTCGGGCAGAGCGGCAGGCTGGGCCGCGTCGGTCGCGTCGCTCGGCGCCGCAGCATTGCCCGCCGCGCCCGGGTCGTCGCTGCCGTCGGGCGCGCCGGCACCTTCGACGCCGCGCACCACATCGTCCGAGCGGCGGGGCGCGGCCGCGACGGCGCCCTGGAAATCGGCCGCGCTGATCAGCGTGACGGTGCCCAGCGTGGGCGCCGCAGGTGCATCGGAGGGTGTCTCGACCACGCCCCACAGCAGGAACGCCAGCGCCAGCACGTGCAGCAGACCCGAGAACAGCAGCCCGCGTCCGAGCGGCTGGGCCGGCGGATCCCAGTCGGTGCTCCAGGCCTGCGCCGCGGACACGGCACCGCGCCGCGCACCGCGGTGCGCGCCAGCCTGCGTTCTGCCGACCTCTGCCTCGGCCATCGGCCGCACCTCCACGGCGCCCTCCCCGTTCTTCGTCCGCTGCGGGCAACTTCGTTTCACGCAGCGCCCGTCGCATTCCATCGCGGCCCTAAGCCGCGCAACCGCCACAGCGGCCCTCGGCCGCGCAACCGCCACCGCGGCTCTCGGCCGCGCAACCGCCACCGCGGCCCCCAGCCGCGCAACCGCCACCGCGGCCCCCAGCCGCGCAACCGCCACCGCGGCACCCAGCCGCGCACCGGCGTCCCGGCCCTTCGCCGCGCAACCTGGTTTGCGTCGCCGGGCTGCGCTGCCTGGGTCGCGGCAGCCTCAGCCCGGCGGGCCCACCTGCTGGTCGCTGACCAGCGAGATGTTGCGCAGACCCGCCGCCGACAGCTGGCCCATCACCGCCATGACGCGACCATAGTCCAGCGTGCGGTCGGCGCGCAGGAACACCTGGTCCGAGGGCCGGGTCTCGGCGATCGCAGCCAACCGCGCGGCCAGCGCTGCGTCGTCGGCGACGGCCTGCTCCTGCAGATAGACCGTGCCGGCTGCGTCGATGCTGACGGTCAGCGGCGCCTCGTCGGGCGGGGGCAGCGCCTCGGCCGTGCTTTGCGGCAGGTTCAGCGGCACGCCGACGGTCAGCAGCGGCGCTGCGACCATAAAGATGATCAGCAGCACCAGCATCACGTCGACGAAGGGGGTGACGTTGATCTCGGCCATCGGCTGGCTGCGCCCGCGCCGGCGGATGCCCCCGCCCCGGGCCGCATGGCCGCGTCCGCCCGGCAGCGTGCCCATCGCCACGGCTCAGCCCTCCGCCCGGCGCGGGAACACCGGCGCGCCCGGGCGTCCGGGCGCCGGCGCAGGCCCGGGGCCCGGCAGCGGGCCCTGTCCGGCACCCTGTCCAGGACCCTGTCCACCACCTTGTCCGGCCCCATGGCCGGCCCCGTGGCCGGCGCCGTGGCCGGCGCCGTGGCCGGGTCCGTACCCGGTTGCTCGGGCGCCGCCAGCGCCCATCCCGGCCCGGTCGATCTGCCGGCCCAGGATGGTGGCAAACTCGTCGGCGAAGTTTTCCAGCGCCGCGGTCATGCGGTCCGCCTCGCCCGACAGGCGATTGTACCCGATCACCGCCGGGATGGCAGCCAACAGGCCCAGCGCCGTGGCGAACAACGCCTCGGCGATGCCGGGCGCGACCACCGCCAGGTTCGTGCTCTGCATCGCGGCGATGCCCTGGAAGCTGGTCTTGATGCCCCAGACCGTGCCGAACAGGCCCACGAACGGGGTCACCGCGCCGGTCGTGGCCAGGAACGCCAGACGCGAGACCATGCGCTCGCCTTCGCGCGCGATGGCGACCGACATGGCCCGCTCGATGCGCGCCAGACTGCCGGGGATCACGCCCCCGCCCTGTACCTGGCTGCGGCTCCACTCGGTCATTCCGGCATCGAACACGCGTTCGGCCGGCCCGTCGGCAAAGCCGCCCGGCCCATCGTCCGAGGCGGCGCGCACCCGCTCCCACAGCGCCTCGAGCGAGGTGCCGGACCAGAAGGCCGCCTCGAAGGCCCGGGCCTGTGCCCGCAGCCGCCGGAAGCGCACGGCCTTCTCCACCATGATCGCCCAGGACCAGATCGAGGCCAGCAGCAGCAGGACGATCACCGCCTGCACCACCAGCGTCGCCTGCATGAACAGCCCGACGATCGAGAAATCGATCTCGCCGTGCGCGCCGGATGCCGGCGCCCCCGCGAGTTGCATAGTGGCGAGCGACGCGCCCGCCCCGAGCGACACCCCTGTGAGCATCGTGCCCATCACCTTGCCCTTTGCCTCGGCCCGCGATGCTCTCGGCCCGGGTGGGTCCCGGTGCTCTGGCCCCGCATGCACTGCCGTTATGCACCGTCCCCGCGCAGATTTCGAGGGGCGAGCGGGGTGCCCCACCGGCACGTGATCGCCTTTAAACGCCGGTTTCGTGCGATCCCGACGCGGAAAGTCGCGCGATAGGACGGCTCGGCGTCCACGAAGGGGACATCTCCGCCGGCGCGGGCGGCTCAATCGGCCAGCCGGCCGAGCGCTTGGACCACCGCCGCGGGCAGGCGGATCGGCGTGCCGGCGGGTCCCAGCACGGCCAGGCCCACCGCCGCCTCGAACAGCCGCTCGCCGTCGCGCAGCACGGTCTGGGCGCATTCCAACGTCGCCCGGCCGAGGGTCGCAACCCGGGTCTCGACCGTCAGCACCTCGTCAAAGCGCGCGGGCCGGCGATAGTCGGCCGTCAGCCGGCGCACGACGAACACGGCGCCCGTCTCGGCCCGCAGCCGCGCCTGGTCGATGCCGACGGCGCGCAGCGCCTCGGTCCGACCGCGTTCGATGAATTTGAGATAGTTGGCATAGTAGACGATGCCGGCGAGGTCGGTGTCCTCGTAATAGACCCGGATCGTCAGCCTGTGCGCTGCCATGGCCGCTGTATCGCCCGGCTGCGGGAGCGGCGATACCGCCGCCCCGTCTGTGCCCGTGTGTGCCCGTGTGTCTCTGCGTTGGTCCCGGCGCCCGGCTGCGCCGAACGCGCGAGGCTGCGATCAGGCCGCCGCCCGGCGCCCGCCGACCAGCCCGGCCATGCCCAGCGCGCCCAGCAGCATCAGCACCGACGCCGGCAGCGGCACGATACCCGAGATGGCAAACTCGCCGATCCGGATCGACACCAGATCGTTGGGCAGGATGGTGTCGAACACACCTTCGTCCAGACCCAGCGTGAACAGCGTCTGGTTCAGGAAGATAATGTTGCCCTCGATCTCGCCGCCCGAGTAGCCGCTCGGCAGGAAGATCTGGTCGTCGATCACCGCGAAGGAGTCGCCCGCGCGCAGCAGCGAGTTGCTGATCGCGCCCGCGCCGAACGACGGCGTCGAGAAGGTGCCGCGGTAGGCATCGGCAGCACCCGCGATCGAAGCGAGATGGCCGACGTCCGGCTTGATGAAGTTCTGACTGTCCGTGGTCGCGATCGGTGCGGCCAGCCCGGTTACGTCGATGGAGCCACGATACGTGGCGATGACGTTGCTTCCTTGTTCGAAAATGTCGACCAGCACGATGGCGTGCGCCGACGGCACTGCAGTAACCGTGAGCATTGCCGCCGCCGCGACAGCACGGATGGTACGAGCGACAGCCATACGCCGTTCCCCCAACAAGATCCCCTGACGGCCCCCGCCGTCACGACAATAATAACGTCTACACACCGAATTGAAAGTAAGGAAAACGTTCAAATTTGCACTTGGTTTCCCGCAATGGGATTGTGGCTTTTTTTGTCATCACCTGCAGGTTGAGCTAGTCTGCTTTTTGCAACTGTTTACAATAGACGCACACGCAGCCGTTAAAAGACAGAATGACTAGGGCTTGCCCGATTTGGGACAGCGAGTCCCTCCTTGCAACGCGGCTTCCCAGGGCGCACCACCGGGCGCGCGCGGCACTGTCTCGGGGTCTGCCGCGCCCAGCCCCTGCGACCAGCCCCTACGACCAGCCCCTACGACCAATCCCTGAGACCAGCCCCTACGACCAATCCCTGAGACCAGCCCCTACGACCAATCCCTGAGACCAGCCCCTACGACCAATCCCTGCGACCGGCGGAGCCCTGCGATGACCACCTGGACGGCGCTGACCACCCTGGCCCACCCGGCGCCGGCCCACGCGCTGGCGGGCATGATGGAACAGGTGCTCGATCCGGCGCCGAGCGGGATCGGCTGTTTCGAGATCGAGGACGGGAGCGGGCGCTGGGAGGTGGGCGGCTACTTCGAGCGCAAGCCCGACGAGGCGGCGCTCGCCCTATTGGCGGTGCTGCACGATGCGGCCCCGTTCACGGTGAGCCGGCTCGACGACCGCGACTGGGTGGCCCAGGTCCGCCGCGAGTTGCATCCCATCGAGGCCGGACGCTTTACCGTGCACGGCGCGCACGATGCGCACCGGGTGGGTCCGCACCGCATCGGGCTGTCGATCGAGGCGGCGATGGCCTTTGGCACCGGTCACCACGCCACGACACAGGCCTGTCTGCGCCTGATCGATCTGCTGGCACGGGGGGGCGTCGCGGGGCCGGGCTGGCGGCCGCGCCGCGTGGCGGACATCGGCACCGGAACGGGCGTGCTGGCGATGGCGGCGGCGCGGCGCTGGCACGTGCGGGTGCTGGCGGGCGACCTGGACCCGGTCGCGGCCGAGACGGCGCGCGTGAACGCGCGGCACAACCGGGTGGGGCTGACGATGCAGGCCTTTGTTGCGGCGGGGCTGGCCCATCCGCGGCTGCGGCGCGAGGCGCCGTACGATCTGATCCTGGCCAACATCCTGGCCGCGCCGCTCAGGCGCCTGGCGCCGGCGATGCGGGCGCATCTGGCGCCCGGCGGCTATGCGGTGCTGTCGGGCCTCCTCTCGGTCCAAGCGCCGGCGGTCGAGGCGGTCTATCGCGGCCACGGCCTCCGCCGCGTCCGGCGCCTGGTGATCGGCACGTGGACGAGCCTCATGCTACAGCGCCCACGCTGACAGAGACCACGGCCTGTTCGGACGATACCGCGGCGGTCCACGTCGGCCGAAGGCCCCGGATCCTCAACGCCGAAGGCGCCTCCGGCGGATCGCGTTCCCGGGGCCTTCGGCCGATGTGGCGTGTCGGTCGGCTGCGGCGCTCCCGGGCGGCGGCGGGATCGAGGCTCGGCGTGAACCCTGCGCAAAAGCGCAGGCCTCGACCGGACGCGACGCCGGTGGCGGGCGACATGACGCGATGGGGTTGCCGAGGCAGCCATCCACAGGCGCAGGGCAAAGGCGACCCACGCCGATAGGCGCTCATAAGAAAGCCGGCCGCTGGCTTGCGGGCCAGGGCCGGCTCGGTCGTCGGCGCGATCGGCCAGCGCGCATTCAGGTCGCGCATTCAGGCCGTCGCGCATTCAGGTCAGCGCGCGTTCAGGCGCGCGCAGATTTAGGCCGGCGCGAAGGCGGGCCCGGTGCGGCCGGGGCGTGCCAGGCTCAGCGCTCGGCCATCCGCTCGACATCGCCGCGGGTCAGACCCACGTCCTCGAGCTGACGGTCCGACAGGGCGGAGAGCACGCGCGCGGTGCGCCGCGCGGCCATGCGGGAGCGGAACCCGTCATAGAGGCTGGCGAACGCCGAGACGATCTGGAAGACGGTGATCGCGCCGAACGGCGCGGGACGGGTGCGGTCGATCATGGCCATTGGGCGATCTCCTCTGGAGAAGGGTTGTGGACGACGACGGATCACCGTCGACTGCCGCGCATTTAGGCAGGATCGACGGAGAGGACCATCGCCACAACGGCATGCCCCGTATGCGTTTTTTGCATGTCCTCACACACCGATGCTTTACGATTGTGCAGATGCCCCCGGCGATGGAAAAAGGGCCGCGACAGGGCCTTCGGAGCGCCGCCAATCCGCCGAAATCGCCCGTCTCCGCCACCTCGGACAGTCCTATCCCGGAGTTTCAAGGACCGGCGCGAAGGCCCGGGAACAGCCGCGCGGGCGAGGCCGCGATCGGGCTGACAACGAACCCGTTGGCGCGGGCCGCGACTGCAACACACCGGTGCTCTCCGTAACGCAGCGCATCTGTGCAGCGTTCTTGTTTCGTGCTAGCGGACTGTATCGACAGCGGGCGAGGCGAAGCGATGCGCGTGATCGGGTTCGACCCTGGGCTGCAGCGCACCGGGTGGGGGGTGGTCGATGTGGCCGGTTCCCGACTGACGCATGTGGCGAACGGGGTCGCGGTCTCGGGCGCCGGCAGCCTGGCCGAACGGCTCTGCCGCCTGCACGCGGCTCTCGTCGCCGTGGTGGCGGCACAGCGACCGGACGCGGCTGCGGTGGAGCACACCTTCGTCAACAAGGACGCAGCCGGCACGCTCAAGCTGGGTCAAGCCCGGGCGATGGCGTTGCTGGCGCCCGCACAGGCCGGTATTGCCGTGGCCGAGTACGCGCCCAACGCGGTGAAGAAGGCGGTGGTCGGCGTCGGCCACGCGCAAAAAGCCCAGGTGGCCCACATGGTGCGCCATCTGCTGCCCGGTGCGCGGATCGAAAGCCCGGACGCAGCGGATGCGCTGGCCGTCGCCATCTGCCACGCGTGGCAGGCGGGCGCGGCCGGGCGACTGGCGGCTGGGCGGCGGGCGGCTGGGGAACAGACGGCTGGAGAACAGGCAGCTGGGCGACGGGCGTCTGGAGGAGGGGCGGCTGG
>JBCCMW010000101.1:0-11162 GCA_039026175.1 Pseudomonadota bacterium | reverse complement strand
CTGCGCCCAGGCACCTGCGCCCAGGCACCTGCGCCCAGGCACCTGCGCCCAGGCACCTGCGCCCAGGCACCTGCGCCCAGGCACTTGCGCCAGGGCCTGCCGCCAGCGCCGTCCGGGAGAGCCGATGCGCCTGCTCGTCGTCCACGCCCACCCCAACCCCGCGAGCTTCAGCGCCGCGGTGTGCGCGCGCTTTGTGGCGGGGGCCCGAGCCGGCCGGCACGAGGTCGACGTGCTGGATCTCTATGCCGAGGGGTTTGATCCGGTGATGAGCCGGGCCGAGCATGCCGGCTACGAGACGCCGGTCGAGAACCAGAAGCCCGTCGCCGACCACATCGCCCGGCTGCAGCGGGCCGAGGGGCTGGTCTTCGTCTACCCCACCTGGTGGTACGCGCAGCCCGCCATGCTGAAGGGTTGGCTCGACCGGGTGCTGGTGCCCGGCGTCGCGTTCGACATGCCGGTGCCGGGCCAAGCGATCCGCCCTGGCCTGACCAACATCCGCCTGATCGGTGCGGTGTCGACCCTGGGCTCGCCCTGGTGGTGGTGGCGCTTTGGCGTGGCGGCGCCCGGCCAGCGGCTGCTATTACGCGGTGTCGGCGCGATCTGTGCCAAGGGCGCCCGGCGCTTCTGGCTGGCGCTGCACGAGATGGACAGCGTGGACGCGGCCAAGCGCGAGGCGTTCCTCGCCCGGGTCGAGGCCAAGGGCAGGGCGGTGGCATGAGCGGCCCGCCCGGCCTGCGCGCTCTGGTGCCGTCGGCGATCCATCCGCCGTTCTCGGCCTACAGCCACGGTACGGTGGTGCCTGCGGGCTGCCGGCTGGTCGTCTGCTCGGGCCAACTGGGCATCGCAGCCGACGGCGCGGTGCCCGAGGGGGCCGAGGCGCAGTCGGCCCTGGCGCTGGCCAACCTGGAGGCGATCCTGGCCGCCGACGGGCTGGACCGCTGCGCCGTCGTGCGCCTGAACGCCTATGTCACCGCGCGCGAGCACCTGGCCGGCTACATGGCTGCGCGCAACGCGTTCTTCGCCGCCGTGGTGCCGCCGCCCGCCTCGACCCTGATGATCGTCTCGGGCTTCGCGCGCCCCGAGTTCCTGGTCGAGATCGAATGCATCGCGGCCGGGGCGTCGGCGTGAGGCCCGATCCCCATTGGATGCGGATGCCGAGCGCGGCGTTTGCCGACACCGGCGACTGGATCGCCGTGCTGCCCGTCGCCGCGGTCGAGCAGCATGGCCCCCATCTGCCCGTCGGCGTGGACACGATGATCGCCGAGGCGATGGTGGCCCGCTGCGTGGCCGCGCTGGCGGCGGTGGGCGATGGCGCGTCGCCGGCGACGTTCCTGCCCGTTGTCGCGGTGGCCAAGTCGGACGAGCACATCGCCTTTCGCGGCACCCTGACCCTCAGCGGCGACACCTGCGTGCGCGCCTTTGCCGAGATCGGCGCCTCGGTCGCCCGGGCGGGGGTGCGCAAGCTGGTGATCGTCACCGCGCACGGCGGCAACGTCGCGCCAATGGGCATGGTCGTTCGCCAATTGCGGCTGGATCACGGGCTGATGGCGGTGTCCACGGCCTGGGGCACGGGCGTCGCGCTGGCCGATCTGCTGCCCCAGGGCGAGGGCGCCTATGGCATCCACGCGGGCGCGGCCGAGACGGCGATGATGCTGGCCATCGCTCCCGGTCTGGTGGACATGACCGCCGCGGCGGATTTCCGCACCGTCGAGCTGGACAACGCCGCCCGGTTTCGGCGGCTGCGCGCGCACGGGGCGGTGGCCACGGGCTGGGCGGCGCAGGATCTCCACCCCTCGGGCGCTGCGGGCGACGCGCGGGCGGCAACGGCCGAGATGGGCGAGGCGATCCTGGCCCGCCAGACGGCTGCCTTCGTCGAGCTATTGGGCGAGATCGCCGACGTCGACCCCGCGACGCGCGTGGCGCCTGCCGCACCCGGATCGCTGCCCTGATCACGCCCCGGTGCGGGCTCGACCCGCGCTGGGCTGGGTCGTGCCTCTGGCGTGGGCAGCATGGTCCCATCGTTGCGCCCCGATGCACCATCCACCCCCTGTGGCGAGGTGCCCTGGCGCAAGTTGTGGCTTTGGCCCTCGACAGTCTGGGGCCAAGGCTTAACCTGCGGTTGCAGCGCCGCGACTGGCCGGCTGCGCTGGGACCGCGGTCACGCGCTCCCGGCCCGGACCGGCCGGACGAGGGCGCCTGGCGACGATTTATGCGCGCGACCCCCGCACCCCCGCGGCCGCGCCCCTGACCGGAGAGTGCCCATGCGCTGTCTCTTGCTCACCCCCGCCATCCTTCCCGCGGCCCTCATCCTTGCCCTACCCGCCACGGCGGGCGCGGACGAGCTGACGCCCTTCCGCTTTGGCACCAATTGGGTCGCCCAGGCCGAGCACGGCGGCTATTATCAGGCGCTGGCCGACGGCACCTATGCCGACTGCGGCCTGGCGGTCGAAATCGTGCCCGGCGGACCCCAGGTGAACGGCCGCGCGCTGATGCTGGGCGGCCGGCTCGAGGCCTATATGGGCGGCAACATGCTCCAGCCCTTCCTGGCGCTGGCCGAGGACATCCCCATCATCGTCGTCGGCGCGAACTTCCAGAAGGAACCGCAGGTGCTGATGACCCATCCGGGCCGGATCGACAGTTTCGAGGACATCGGCGCCCAGGATCTGACGGTGCTGGCCAACGACCCGTCGTTCCAGACCTGGTACCAGCTCTTTGTGCGCAAGGCCGGCTTCAAGGACGAAAACCGCGAGCCCTACACCTTTAACTCGGCGCCGTTTCTGGCCGACGAGGACAAGGCGCAGCAGGGCTACGTGACCTCCGAGCCCTACGCGATCGAGCGCGAGGCGGGCTGGAAGCCCGATATCTGGCTGCTCGCCGATTATGGGTTCGAGAGCTACTCGACCACCATCGAGATGATGAAGCCCTATGTCGAGGCTAACGCCGAGGCGGTGCAGTGCTTCGTCGATGCCACGGCGATCGGCTGGTACAACTATCTGTACGGCGACAACAGCGCCGCCAACGCGTTGATCCAGAAAGACAACCCCGACATGTCGGACGGTCAGCTCGCCTACTCGCTGGTCGCGATGAAGGAATTCGGCATCGTCGACAGCGGCGATGCATTGGAGCTGGGCATCAACGCGATGAGCGAAGCGCGGATGCGCCGGTTCTACGAGGACATGGTCGCCGTGGGCGTGATCGACGCCGGCCTGCCGATCGAGGACGCCTACACGCTGCAGTTCGTCAACAACGGCGTGGGCCTCGACGTGAAGCAGGCGCTGACGGGTCAGTGACCGGCGATGTCGGCGTCAGCCTGTCCAAGCCCGGCGCGGCCCCGCGCCAAGCGGGCCACGGTGCGCTCGGCGCGGCCCCCCGCCAAGCGGGCCACGGTGCGCTCGGCGCAGCCCCCCGCCATACGGGCCACGGTGCGCTCGGCGAGGTCTCGCTCGACGACGGGCCGCTGCTGCGCGCCGAGCGGGTGACCAAGACCTTCGCCGACGGCACCGCAGCGCTCGGCGATCTCACGATGGGGCTGGATCGGCGCGAATTCGTCTCGCTGCTGGGGCCGTCGGGTTGTGGCAAGTCCACGGCGCTGCGGCTGATCGCGGGACTGGCCGAGCCCACGGGCGGCCGGATCGACTGGCCGTCCGGCCGGCCCGACATCGGCGTCGTGTTCCAGGAGCCGACGCTGGCGCCCTGGTCCACGGTGTTCGGCAACGTCTGGCTGCCCTTGCGTCTGCGCGGCCGCTCGCGCCGCGCGGCGCGCGCCCGGGTCGAGGCCGCCATCGCCGCCGTTGGGCTGCAGGGTTTCGAGGGCGCCTATCCGCGCGCGCTGTCGGGCGGCATGAGGATGCGCGTGTCGCTGGCGCGCGCGCTGGTCACCGATCCTGGGCTGATGATGATGGACGAGCCTTTCGCGGCGCTGGACGAGATCACGCGTCACAGGCTGAACGCCGACATGCTCGCGCTGCGCGACCAGGCCCGCTGTGCGGTGCTGTTCGTCACCCATTCGGTGTTCGAAAGCGTCTTCCTGTCGGACCGGATCCTGGTGATGGCCGCGCGTCCCGGCCGGATCGTCGAGACCATCGACAACCGCGTCGTGGGCCCGCGCGACGCGGCGTTTCGCACGTCGGCCGACTATGCCGCGCGCTGCCGCCACGTCTCCGACGCCCTGGCCCGGGCGATGGGAGAGCCGGCGTGAGCGAGGCCGCCCCCGCCCCGCCGGCCCCTCGCCCGACGCGCGCCCAGATCGCCGAACGCCCCGCGAGCGCCACCGAGGCCGGAGGCCCCGGGCGCGCCACCGAGGCCGGAGGCCCCGCGAGCGCCACCGAGGCCGGAGGCCCCGGACCCACCCGCGCCGGAGGCGCCCCAGATCGAAGCGACCCGTTCAATGCCGCCTCCTCTGGCGCGACCCCCGTCGTCGATCCAGTCGAGGCGGCGCGGGCGCGGCGCCGGCGGGCCGAGCGGGTGGGCGCTGTCGTCCTGCCTGTCGTCATGGTGCTCGCCACCGTCGTCGCCTGGCAGGCGCTGATCTGGGCCTTCGAGATCCCGCACTACCAGGTCCCGCCCCCCGCCATGGTGGCCCAGTCCATGGTCGAGGACTGGGCCACGCTGTCCTCGGCGCTGCTCGTTACGCTGCGCATCACGCTGATGGCGCTTGGCACCGCGGTCACCCTGGGCGTGGCGCTCGCCATCGGCTTCTCGCTGTCGCGCTGGGTCGCCATGGCGCTCTATCCCTATGCGGTCATCCTGCAGGTCACTCCCGTCGTCGCCATCGCCCCGCTGATCTTCGTCTATGTCGAGAGCAAGCTCGTCGGCCTGCTCATCTGTGCCTGGATCGTCGCCTTTTTCCCGATCCTGTCGAACACCACGTTGGGGCTCAATTCGGCCGACCACGGGCTGCGCGATCTGTTCCGGATCTACGGCGCCTCGCGCTGGCAGACGCTGCGGCTGCTAGAGCTGCCCTCGGCGTTGCCCTACTTCCTGGGCGGGTTGCGCATCGCCGGCGGGCTGTCGCTGATCGGCACCGTGGTGGCCGAGTACGTGGCCGGCACGGGCGGCATCGGCTCGGGCCTGGCCTTTCGCATTCTCGAGGCCGGCTACCGGCTTAACTTTCCGCGCATGTTCGCAGCCCTTCTGCTGCTGGCCGCCACGGGCATCGTGATCTTCGGCGTGCTGAGCCTGGTCAGCCATCTCGCGCTCCGCCGCTGGCACGAGAGCGCGCTCCGCCGCGAGCGGTGAGTGGGCACAGGCGGTGAGGCGGACCCGATGAGCTGGACCGTGCCCTCGGGCGACTGGTGCTTGGCCGGCGCCCTGGTCCCCGCGGCGATGGTCCAGGGACTGGCCGGCGTGGCCGCGGGCGACGGCCTGATGTGGCTGGACTTGGGGCTCGTCGGCGGACGGTTCGCGGTAGCGGCCCCGGGCCTGCCGCGGATCGAGGCCGCGGGCCGCATCGTCCTGCCGGGCCTGGTGGACGGGCACACGCACCTGGACAAGGGCCACATCTGGCCGCGCACGCCGAACCCGGACGGCAGCTTCCCCGCCGCCCTGGCCGCCGCCGGCGCCGACCGGGCCGCGCGCTGGACCGGCGAGGACGTCGCCCGGCGCATGGACTTCGCCCTCCGCGCCGCCCACGCCCACGGCACTGTCGCGGTGCGCACTCACCTGGACAGCGTGGACGCGCGCGCCGCCAGCTCGTGGGATGCCTTCGCAGCGGCGCGCGAGGCGTGGGCCGGGCGCATCGCGTTGCAGGCCGCCGCGCTGACGGTGTTAGAGGGTGTGGACACCCCGGCCTATGCTGCCATCGCCGACTTGGTCGCGGGCCACGGCGGCGTCATGGGCGCGGTCGTCTGGGGCCCCGGCGCGCCGCAGTCGGGTGCGCTCGGTCGGTTCTTTGAGCTGGCCGGCAGCCGCGGGCTGGATGCCGATTTCCACGCGGACGAGAACCTGGAGCCCACCTCGGACAGCCTGCGCGCCATCGCCGACGCGGTTCTGGAGACCGGCTATGCCGGGCGCGTCGCGGTGGGCCACGCCTGCTCGCTGGCCGTCCAGCCCGAGGCCGAGGCGCTGACGACGCTGGACCGGGTGGCCGAGGCCGGGATCGCGCTGATCAGCCTGCCGCTCTGCAACCAGTACCTGCAGGACCGCGTGCCGGGCCGCACCCCGCGGCTGCGCGGCGTGACGCTGGTGCACGAGGCGCGGGCGCGGGGCATCCCGGTCGCCTTCGCCTCGGACAACACGCGCGACCCGTTCTATGCCTACGGCGATCTCGACATGCTGGAGGTCTGGCGCGAGGCGGTGCGCATCGCCCACCTGGACCACCCCGTGGGCGCCTGGCCCGCCGCTTTCGGCCCCGTGCCCGCCGCGATCATGGGGGTCGAGGCGGGGCTGATCGCGCCCGGCCGGCCGGCCGACCTGATCCTGACCGGGGCGCGCGACTGGACGGCGCTGCACGCCCGGCCCCAGGCCGACCGCGTGGTGCTGCGCGGGGGCCGGGTGCTGGACGCGGCGCCGCCGGACCACGCCGAACTGGACGACATCATGGGATAATGGGGGTCGAGGGATGACAGCCGCCAACGGGCCGGGCGACGTGGCAGCGTGCAAGGCAGCGCTCGCGCACCTGGACATCGACGACGACCCCGCGACCGTGCGCCAGAAGAGTCGCGATTTCTTCTGGTACTCGCCCGTGCTGAAGGCGCGGCTGGACGGTGTGTGCGCCGATTTCGTCGTCGCGCCCCGGACCGAGGCCGAGGTGATCGAGGAGCTGGCCGCCGCCCACCGCCACGGCGTGCCCGTCACGCCCCGCGGTGCCGGCACCGGCAACTACGGCCAGGCGATGCCGCTGTCGGGCGGCATGGTCGTGCACCTGAAGCACCTGGACGGGGTGCACGGCATCGGGCCCGGCTGGGTGCGCGCCGGGGCCGGCATCGGGCTCGCCGCGCTGGACCGCGTGGCCCGCGCGGGGGGGCAGGAGCTGCGGATGCACCCCTCGACCCACGCCACCGCGACGCTGGGCGGGTTTATCGCCGGCGGCTCGGGCGGCGTCGGCTCGGTCCGCTGGGGCGGGCTGCGCGCAACCGGCAACATCCTGTCGCTGCGCGTCGTCACCTGCGAGGCCGCGCCCCGCGTGGTGGTGCTGGAGGGCGACAACATCCAGAAGGCCAACCACGCCTATGGCGTGACCGGGATCATCACCGAGGTCGCGATGCCGCTGGCCCCCGCCTACCGGTGGGTGGACGTGATCGTCGGTTTCGACGACGTGGCCGAGGCGACGCGTTACGGCATGGCGATGGCGCGCGAGGACGCGATCCTGCTCAAGGAGATGGGCACCATCGCAGCGCCCGTGCCCCAGGCGTACTTCCGCCGCCACGCGCGGTTCATGCCCCATGGCCGCTCGATCGCCGTGGCGATGGTGGCCGAGCATTCGCTGGCCGCGTTCCTGACCGCCACGGCGCGGTGGACCGGGGCCGAGGTGCTGTTCCAGGCCGGGCGCGACACCGGCGAGGCGCTGCCCCCGGCCTATGAGCTGACGTGGAACCACACGACGCTGCGCGCGCTGCGGGTCGACCCGTCGATCACCTACCTGCAGACCGCCTACGAGGGTGCGGGCGAGACCGACGCGTCGCGGCTGGCGGCGTTGGCGGCGATGGCCGCGCGGTTCGGCGACGAGGTGCCGATCCACGTCGAAATCGTCCGCTTCGACGGGCGGCTGCAGCTCGCGGGCCTGCCGCTGGTGCGCTATCGCGACGAGGCGCGCCTGGACGAGATCGTCGCGGTGCACGAGGCCGAGGGTTGCCCGATCTTCAACCCCCACCGCTACACGCTGGAGGAGGGGGGTATGAAGGCGCCGGACCGGGTGCAGCTCGCCTTCAAGCGCGAGGTCGATCCCAAGGGGCTGCTGAACCCCGGCAAGATGATCGCCTGGGACGACCCGGACTACGATTTCGGCGCCAACCGGTTCTACACGTACCCCGGGCTCGCGGACTGATCCGGCGGATGGCGAAGGGACGGGGCATGGCGGCCGGCGGCGGCGTGTTGGTGACGGCGTTCGAGCCGTTCGGCGGGCGGCGCGTGAATGCGTCGATGGCCTTTGCCGCCGATGTGGTGCGGCGGGCCGGGCGCGGTCCGGGGGTCGTGCCGCGGCTTGGGATGGCGGTGCTGCCGGTCGACCATTGGCGCGCGGCCGAGGTGCTGGCGCGGCTGGTCGTGGCGCGGCGGCCCTCGACGCTGGTGCTGACAGGCGAATGGTCGGGTCCCGGATGGCGGCTCGAGACGGTAGGTCGACCCGGCGTGATGGTGCCTTGGGCGGGCGCGGTGCGCCGCGGCCGCTGGCCGATGGGTGCTACGCTGCGGGCGGCGCAGGCCCGCGGCGTGTCGATGCGCGCGTCGGGCGCTGCGGGGCTCTATGTCTGCGACACCACCTATTGGGCCGGGCTGGGGCTGGCGGCATCGCGCGTGGGCGGCCCCGCGTGCCCGGCGCGTGTGGTCTTTGTGCACGTGCCGGTGCTGGGACCCGAAGCCCCCCGCGGTGCCGCAGCGCGCGCCCTGGCCGCGATTCTCCGGCGCGTCCGACGCGCCCCGGGGCCGCGATTTTCGGGCGCGGCCGACGCGCCCCGGGGCCGCGATTTTCGGGCGCGGCCGACGCGCCCTTGCAGCGATCCTTCGGCGCGACCGACCCGCCCCGGGCCGTGATCTTCGGGCGCGGCCGACGCGCCCCGGGCCGCGATCTTCCGGCGCGGCCGACGCGCCCTGGCCGGCTCGTCGCGGGGGCGACGGCGGTAGGGCGGTTCAGGGCCGGTCGGCCAGCGCATCGGCCACCGTGGCCAGCAGCTCGCGCGCGCTGACGGGTTTCTGCAGCATCGGCGCTGTCGCGGCGATCCCCGTAGCGGTGGCGACGATCCCGTGCGCGTGCGCGTTTGCCTGCTCGTCGGCCTCGGCCACCGTCTCGCGCGGGTAGCCCGACAGGAACACCACGCGCGTCGGCGGGTGCAATGCCATGACCCGGTCGGCCAGCGCCGGGCCTTGGAGGCTGCCCGTCATCACCACGTCGGTGATCAGCAGATCGGGCAAGTGGCCGTTCTCGACCAGGCCCAGCGCCCGGTCGCCGTTCTCGACCACGGTCACCCGGTAGCTCTGGCCGCGCAGGCGTGCCGCCAGGATGCGGCGCACGCCCTCGTCGTCTTCGACCAGAAGGATCGACTGGCCGCTGCCCGGCGTCAGCGTCGGTGTGCTGCCGGCCGGTTCCTCGGCCGGCGCGGCGGCCGGCGCGGCGGCCGCTGGGGCGCGCACCAGCGACATGCCCTGTGCGACGGGGAAGTAGAGCCGCACCGTGGTGCCGGCGCCCGGCGTGCTCTCGATCTCGGCGCTGCCGCCGGACTGCTTGGCAAAGCCGAACACCATGCTGAGACCGAGACCCGATCCCTCGCCCGCAGGCTTGGTGGTGTAAAAGGGTTCGAACGCCTGCTGGGCGGTGGCGTCGTCCATGCCCGTGCCCGTGTCGCTGACGCTGACGGTCACGTACCGCCCCGGGCTGAGGTCGGCCACCTGTTCGGCGGCGACGATATGGCGGTTGGCGGTCTGGATGGTCAGCGTGCCGCCGTTGGGCATGGCGTCGCGCGCGTTCAGCGTAAGGTTCAGCAGCGCGTTCTCAAGCTGGTCGCGGTCGATCAGCACCGGCCACAGCGTCTCGGCATAGATCGAGTGGATGGTCACGCTGGCTGGCACCACGCGGCGCAGCATCGTCTGGGTCTCGGCCACCAGTTGCGACATGTCGCCGGGCTCGGGGTCCAGGCGCGCGCGTCGGCCGAAGGCGAGCAGTTGGCGGGTCAGCGCGCGACCCCGCTCGGTGGCCCGCACCGCAGCATCGACGAACCCGTCGCGCTCGACCGACAGGCGCTCGTCGCGCAGGAACTCGAGATTGCCCAGGATAACGGTCAGCAGGTTGTTGAAGTCGTGCGCCACGCCGCCCACCAGGCGGCCCAGGCTCTCCATCCGCCGCGTCTGATCGCCCGCCGCCGCGGCCCGGCGCAGCGCCGCCTCCTTGCGCTGCAGCTCGCGCTCGATCAACGCCGCCTGCAGTTCGCGGCGCCGCACGCTGATCGCCAGAAACCCGGTGGCGGTGAGCGATAACAGGCTGAAGGCCAGCACGCTCAGCGCCTCGGCCGAGACCGAGCGCATCACATAGGCAAGCTCGACCCGGATCGTCTGGTCGCCGAAGGGCACCGGCTCGGGCCGCGCGATGTGCACGTCCTCGAACGGGTTGAACGCGCTGGGCGAGGGCAGCGTGGTGCCGGGCTGCAGATCGGGGCCGACCAGCAGCAGGCTGTTTTTCTCGGCGCCCATCAGCACGAGCCGGATGGCGCTGGGCTGCACCTTGGCCCGCTCGGCCACCGCCCGCAGCAGCGGCTCCGGTTGGATCGAAGCCGACACCACGCCCTGCTCGGTGCCGGCCCCCAGATCCTCGACCGCCTGCGGCGTCAGCGATACCGGCGCCATCAGCAACAGGCTGAAGGGCGCCGTCGTCGCCGGATTGCCCAGCACGATGGGGGGGCTGAGCGCCGGCTCGCCGGTCTCGATCGCGCGGCGCGCGGTCTCGAGCCGCATCTCGGCGACGATGTAGTCGAAGCCGAACAGCGTGGTGCGTGCCTCGGGCGGCTCGACCAGGATGACGGGAAAGTGGAACGGCGCGGGCTGGTCGACGCGCTTGAAAGCGGGATAGCCGGCCGCGTCGTAGCGTTCGCGGTGCATCTGCATCTGCCGGTCCAGCCGCACGACGTTGCGCCGCGGCACGACGGGCATAAAGGCAAAGGCGCCGGGACTGGTCTTGTCCGGGCTGCGCTCCGAGACCGTGAAGAAACGGTGGAACACCACCGGATCGATCCGGTCCACGGTGGAGAGATGGGCCGAAAAGGCGATCACCTGACGCTCGACCGAGGACAGCGCAAGGCGGATACGGTCCGCAGTCTCGCCACCCAGAGCCTCGGCCCGGCGGTCGTGGGCACGGTGGGTCAGATGGACGCCCACCATCAAGATGCCCAGCGTCACCAGCGACCCGACGACGAGAATGGCTCTGACAGACGTCTTCACACGGGTCTTTGCCGCACCATGCTTTAGGGGGTTGGCGGCGATGGCCCGTGTGAAGACGTCTGTCAGAGCCATTCTCGTCG
>JBCCMW010000100.1:0-11178 GCA_039026175.1 Pseudomonadota bacterium | reverse complement strand
GTGATCGCCGCGATCTTCCCGGCGCTGCTGCACTATGTCGGCGTCTTCGCCGTGGTGCACCTGATGGCCAAGCGGCTGGGGTTGGAGGGGATGGCGCGGGACAAAGTGCCTCAGCTTGTCGCCGTGTGGCGCGACGGCTGGGCCAACCTGTTGCCGCTGATCGGGCTGCTGATCGTCCTGTTCTCGGGCTACACGCCGTTCATGTCGGCGTTCTGCGGCATCTCGCTGGCGCTGGTCGCGGGCATGGCGCGGCTCAACGCGCCGCTGACGCTGGCCTACCCCGCGGCCTTTATCGCGTTCGTGCTGTGGAAGCTGTCGGACGGCGGGTTCGATATCACCATGTCGGCGATCCTGATCGCCTGCGCCGTGATCGCGGTCCTGAACCCCCAGGCCCGAACGACCGAGCGGCAGATGGCCAAGACGCTGGAGACCGGCGTGATGTACGCACTGGCGGTGGGCGCGGCCTCGGCCGCCGTGGGCATCGTGATCGGGGTGATCAACACCACGGGCGTCGGCTTTCGCATCGGCTTTATGGTGACCCAGGCGGCCAGCAACCTGGGCAGCGATCTCGCCCCGCTGTTCACCTTCGGCGCGTTCGAGCTGTTCTCGGTCGCGGACCTGACGCTGTTCATCAGCCTGGTGTTCATCGCGCTCGCCTGCATCCTGATGGGCGCGGGCGTGCCGACGACGGCGCTCTACATCATGCTGGTCTCGGTCGCGCAGCCGGCGCTGGCGCAGCTCGGCGTGCCGCCGATCGCCAGCCACATGTTCGTGCTGTACTACGGCGTGGTGGCCGAGATCACGCCGCCGGTCTGTACCTCGGCCTATGCCGCCGCGGCCATCGCCAACGCCAACCCGTTCCGCACCGGGGTGGCGGCGTTCGGCCTGGGCCTCGGCAAGGTCGTGGCCCCGATGGCCTTCGTCTATGCGCCGGTGCTGCTGTTCGTGTCCTCGACCGGGTTCGACCTGGTGGAGTTCAGCTACACCGCGACCAGTTGCATCGCCGGCGTCGTGGCGCTGTCGGCCGCGGTGGTCGGCTACTGGGTGGCGCCCATGGGGATCGCCATGCGGGTGTTGCTGGGCATCGCGGGCGTCGTGTTCATCGCACCGTCGTTCCAGGCGGATCTGGTCGCGCTGGTGATTGCCGCGCCGTCGGTCGCGACCCAGATGATGGCCCGGCGCCAGGCGCTGGCGGCCCAAGGGTGAGCAGCGTGGCGGACGATGTCGCGGTCCTCGGCGCCGGGATCGTGGGCATCTGCACGGCGCTGTCGCTAGCCGAGCGGGGCGTGCCCGTCACGGTGATCGACCGCGGCGCGCCCGGCCAAGAGACGTCGTACGGCAACGCCGGCGTCATCTCGCCCTGGTCGGTGATACCCCAGTCGATGCCCGGGCTTTGGCGGCAGATCCCGTGGATGATGCGCGGGCCGTACCGGCCTTTGAACGTGCGGCTGGCCTATTGGCCCCGGATGCTGCCCTGGGGGCTGCGGTTCCTGCGTCAGGGCACCGAGGCCCGCGTGCGCCGCACGGCCGATGCGATGGAGATGCTCTGCGCCCCGTCGGTCGAGCTCTACCGCCGCCATCTGGCAGGCACCGGAGCCGATCTGCTGGTGCGCGACAGCGCCTATGTCCACGCCTTTCGAGACGGCAGCCGCGCGACGATGGAGGGGCTGGGCTATCGCATCCGGCAGGAGAAAGGCGCGCGTATGGAGCTGTTGGGCGCCGATGCGCTGCACCGGTTGGAACCGGCGTTGTCGACCAGCTTCCAGGGCGCCGTGGTGATCCACGACCAGGCGCGTGCCCTGGCGCCGGGGCGGCTGGCCAGCGTTCTGGCCGACAAGGCACGCGCGCTCGGTGTCCGGTTCGAGACCGCACGGATCACCGCCATCGCGCGCGGTGAGGGCGGGCGCTGGACGGTCCGCGCCGCGGATCGGACGTTCAGTGCGGCCCGTGTCGTGGTCGCGCTGGGCGCCTGGTCGGCAGACTTGCTGCGGCCCCTCGGGATCAAGGTGCCGCTGGCGACCGAGCGCGGCTACCATCTGCAGTTCCCCAAGCCGGGCGTCGAGATCCACAACTCGGTCATGGACACCGACGCCAAGATCGTCGCGTCCTCGATGGAGGGCGGCGCGCGCTTTGCCGGCCAGGCCGAATTCGGCGACCTCGACGCGCCGCCCGATCCCGCGATCACAGCGCGCATCGCCCGACAGGCCCGCGCGATGTTCCCGGACATGCAAGGGGACGCGCCGCGCGCCTGGATGGGGCGGCGTCCGTCGCTGCCCGACAGCCTGCCCGCCATCGGCACGCTCGAGGGTCTGCCGGGGCTGCACGTCAACTTCGGGCACTCGCACTATGGGCTGATGATGGCGCCCAAATCCGGCGAGGTGATCGCCGACCTCATGATCGGGCGCCACGCCAACGCGATGCAGCACGCCATCGATCCCGGCCGGTTCTGACGCGCTGATACACGTGCCCTAGGATCGGGGTCATGTCCCTGGACGCGTCCGCCAAGCGCGATAGGGCATAGCACAAGGGTCGCTGCGCAAAGCCGCAGTGCTGCTGCGAGACCGTCGGCGTAGGCGCGATGCCGAGTGCACGGTCGATCTCGATTTTGAAACAGGCGAGCGCGCGGGCATCGGCCCGGGCAGACGCCTGTCGCCCCCGAGCCGACCCACCGCCGGGGCGCGCCTCACACAACCGTTACCAGAGAACATCACCGGACAATTGCGCGCAGGTTGTGGGCGAGCTGGCTGCTTGACAGTGGCTGCCGCAGCGGCACGTTTTGTAACGCGGGCCCGCCGGCGATCCTGTCAGGCGCGCCCATCCAAACGCGCCAGCGCCTCCAGCCAGCACATCCCCCACGGTACGGCCGACCGCCGTGCTGGACCTGCTTGCCGAAGGTGAGTTGCCATGAGGTTTTATCCTTGCGTGGCGGCGACGTCTGTCGCCTGCGCGCTGGGCGTGTGCATGCCCGCAGTCGACGCGTTCGCCCAAGACGGCGCGACCGCCGAGGAAGATACGACACCGGTCGATCAGCCCAGCGACGATACGCTGTCGGCCATCCTGCCGCCGATAACGGTGTACGCGACGAGCGGCGAGCGACAGATCCTGGACGTCCCGCAAAACGTGACGGTCATCGACCGCCAGACGCTGCAGTTCCAGATGCCGAGCGATATCCAGGAACTCGTGCGCTTCCAGCCCGGGATCGATGTCGACCGGCAAACCTCGGGCACCGATCCGTTCAATACCTTCGGCGGGTTCACGATCCGCGGCGTGGGCGGCAACCGCGTGCAGATCCTGGTGGACGGCTCGCGGGTGCCCGAACGCATCATCGACGGCACGCGAGACTTCCTGGATCTGGACTTCACCAAACAGGTCGAGATCATCCGCGGCCCGGGCTCGGTGCTTTGGGGCTCCGACGCGCTGGGGGGCATCGTGGCGTTCGAGACCATCGATCCCGAGGACATTTTGGGCCCGGACGAGCGCATCGCAGGCTCCGCGGCGACCCGGTACGACAGTCTGGACAACGGCATCGATACCGAGGCCACGCTGGCCTTTCGGATCGCGCCAGGGCTCGAGGTGCTCGCCGGTCTCTCCTACGACATCCGCGACGAGGCAACGCTGTCCAACGCCCGCAACGACGGGGGCATCTACGGCTGTCCGCGCAACCTGGATTTCGGCGCGACACCCTGCGGCGAACTCGATCCGACCGACCAGCAGGCGGTGCGCGGGTTGTTCAAGCTGGTCGCGACGCCCTTTGACGGGCACCGGTTCGAGCTTGCCGCCGACGTGCTGAACCGCAACACCGAAGTCGACTTCGATCAGACCCTCGGCCCGACGTTCGATTTCTTCGGCAATCAGACCGAGACGCTGATCCGCGACTACGACCGGGAATTGCGCCTGCGCCGCCGCCGCTTTGGTATCGAGCATCAGTGGGCTGCGGATCAGCCGTTCCTGGACGATCTGCAGTGGCGCTTCTCCTACGCGCCCCAGTCCTATAATCGCGAGGGCGACGAGTTTTCGACCAATGCCGATGGCGACGAGATCCGCACGCTGGATTTTCTGGCCTATAGCGAGGACTTCTTCGAACTGGACATCCAGCTCACCAGCTCGTTCGAGGTTTTCGGCACCACCCACGTGCTGACCTATGGGTTCGATGGCGATATCACGCGCACCGACTACGAGCGCCAGGATACCACCATCAACATCACCCAGGACACCATCGACGTGGTGCGTGGCGGCGGCTTTAACTTTGCGAATGCGACGACGAGGCGGGCCGACTTCTTTATCCAGGACCAGATTACCCTGTTCGACGGGCGCGTCGAACTGCTGCCCGGGCTGCGTTTCGCGACCTATTCGATCGACCCGCGTCCCAACGCCGACTATCAGCCGGTCGCAGGCGCGGAGCCGCGAGAGATCTCGGACAGCGCCTTGACCGCCAAGGTGGGGGCCATCGTGCGCCTGGACGATCAGTTCTCGGTCTACGGAAACTTTGGCCAGGGCTTTAAGATGCCGACGGCGCAACAGCTGTTCACATCGCTGCCCGGCACTTTCTTCAATCTGATTCCAGCGCCGGATCTGAGGCCCGAAAAGGTGAACAGCTTCGAGCTGGGATTGCGGGGCGAATTCGTCGACGCCTTCTTCTCGGTCAACGGCTTCTACGCCGATTACGACGACTTCATCCAGGCGTTCTTCAACCCGCCCGGCACCAACGACTTCACCTATCGCAACCTGTCGTCAGTGCAGATCTGGGGCATCGAGGCGTCCGCCGAGGCACGGATCTGGCGTGGGCTGACGGCCTCGGCCTCGCTGTCCTGGCAGCGCGGCGTGCAGCAGACGTCGCCGACGGCCGAGACCACCGCCTTCGACGTCGCGCCGCTCACCGCGGTGCTGGGTCTCGGCTACGAGATCCCGGAGCAAGGGCTGCAGTTCGACGTGATCGGCAGCTTTGCGGCCCCGCTGCAGCGGACCAGCCAGGACAATCTCTTCCGACCCGACGGCTATGCGGTCTTCGATGCCTTTGCCTCGTGGCAAGTGGTGGACCAGGTCGAGTTGAACGCCGCGGTTCTGAACATCTTCGACGCGCGCTACTTCGAGGCACCGTTCCCCAACACCTTCACGACCGATCCCAGCGCTTCGGTGGCGCGCACCAATCCGATCGAGCTGCAGACGGCGGCTGGGCGCACGTTCCGGCTCGGCCTGACGGCACGCTTCTAGGCAGCCGGGTCCCCGGCGGGTCCCCGGGCGGTCCCCGGGCAGGGCAGCGGGTAGGGCAGCGGGTTTCGCCATGGTGCGCGCGGTCCTCGCCCCCATCGCCCGGCTTGCCTGGCGCGCGCTCAGCAGGCCGGGCGGGTGGCGCGGCGGTGCGTTGTTCGGCGTCATCCTGGCGCTGGAGCTTGCGTCGATCCCGATCACGCTGCGGCTGATCCAGTGGACGGCGGACTTCTTCGACGCGCTCGAGACCGTGGACGGCGACGCCGCCGTGCACCAGTTGGGCGTGTTCGGGCTGATCACGCTGGCCAGCGCGGCGCGTTTTCTGGCGGCCGACTACCTGCGCAAACGGCTTTTGCTGAGCTGGCGCGCGGCACTGACCGCCGATGCGCTGGATTGCTGGCTGGGGACCAAGGCCTATTGGTACCTGCGCCCCAGCTTCTCGGCCGAGGGTGTCGACAACCCCGACCAGCGGATCGCCGAGGACTGTTTCCTCTTCGTCCGCGGTCTCCTGCGCGAGGCGCTCGACGTCATTCCCTCGGTCGTGGGGCTCGCCTCCTATATCGCGCTGCTGTGGTCGCTCTCGACCTTTCCGCTGGCGTTCACCCTGGCCGGCGTCGCGGTCGAGATCCCGCGCTACATGGTTTGGGCTGCTCTTCTTTATGTGGCGCTCAGCAGCCTGATCACCCATCTCCTCGGCCGCCCGCTCAAGGACCTCTACTTCCGTCAGGAGCGTCGCGAGGCCGATCTGCGCTATGCGCTCACCAGCGTGCGCGACGCGGCGGGCGAGATTGCGCTTTCGGGTGGCGAGCCTGCCGAGCGGCGGCGGATCGATGCGCGCTTCGACGCGCTCGCGGCGAACTGGAAACGGCTTATCGGCCGTGAGTTCGTGCTGGGGACCTTTGTGCGGCCGTACTTCCAGACCGTGCTGCGCATACCGCTGTTTCTGGCGCTGCCGGCCTATCTGGCGGGTTCCGTGACGCTCGGCGGGGTAATGCAGCTCGCCTCAGCCTTCTCCAACGTCACGACGACGCTGAGCTGGTTTATCTTCTCGTACCGCGATCTGGCAGACCTCGTAGCGACGGCGCAGCGGCTGGACGGTCTGTTCCAGATCGCAGGGGCGCCGCCGCCGCTGGCAGACCTGCCCCATTCCGTCGATCGCCGGGGGCCGGTTGGCAAGGTTCTCCGCGTGCGAGGGCTCCGGCTGGTGACCCCTGGCGGCGAGGCGCTGGCCCCTGTACCGGACTTCGACCTCGCACCCGGAGATCGGGTCTGGCTGCACGGTCCTTCGGGCGTCGGCAAGAGCACGCTTCTGTGCGCGCTGGCCGGTCTCTGGCCCTATGGCGCGGGCACCGTCACACTGCCCGAGGGGCGTCTCGCCTTCCTGCCTCAACGCGCCTACGTGCCGGCGCTCGGGCTTGTTGCCGCTGCGGCGTATCCCGACGACCCAGCCGTGCATCCGGCGCGGCGTATCGACGACGCGTTACAAGCCGTCGGACTGGCGCATCTTGCACGTGCGCCGGCGCTTCAGGCGGCGAGCGGCGCCGCGCCGTCCGCCGACATGGCATCGGTGGGCCTCTCGGGCGGCGAGCGTCAGCGCCTCGCCCTGGCAAGGCTGTTGATCGCCCGCCCCGATTGGGTGTTTCTCGACGAGGCCACCAGCGCGCTGGACGCCGAGGCCGAGCGGACCCTTCTCGATGCCCTGGACACCGCGCTGCCCCACGCCGCCATCGTCTTCGTCGCCCACCGTCGCCCGACCCTCGCAGCCCCCTGCCGCCAGATCCGCCTCGGCCCCCCACTGTGATCAAAGCGCGATGAACCGAGGTCGCAGCAGTCTGCCGCCCCCTACCTGGACCGGGCGAGATCCAGACCTTGGCGTCACCGATCCGCACGGAAGACCGATTGACGCGATTGACCTTTTCAGCGGATCGGGGCCGCGCTCACCTGGATTTCTCCGGTTGAGGTCGCGCGATGAACGCCGGCACCGCGCACCACGACGCGCCGCACCCGTGCAGCGGCGCGGCACCTGGACAACGTCAGGCGAGAGGCCCGTGAGGCTTCTCTCCGCCATCCTCTTCGGACACGGGGCCACAGCGCCTGCCCTCGCCGGGCAGGGGCGTTGCCGCGTCGCCCATGCATCACGCATCGCGGCGACCAGCCGCGAGTCCGCTTGGTAGGACGACCTTCAGGGGCGGGCGTGCAGCCCGCCCCCGGGCCGCTCAGGCCACGGCCGCGCGCCGGCGGCGCAGCGCCAGGAGCCCGAAGATGCCGTAGCCGGCGAGGGCCATCCATCCGGCGACGGGCAAGGGCACCACGGCCTCGACGCCGATATCGGCAGTCAGGGCCGTCGGGCCGCCCGCACCCGGGGCCAGGTCGTCGAATGGATTGTCGCTCGGCAACTGGGTGCCGAAGTCGAAGGTCGCCAGCGCGCCGAGGGGGAAGCCCGCGGCCTCGGACCCGCTGATCGGGCCGAACGCGGCCTCGATGATCCCTTGCGTGAAGCCGATCGCCGTCACCTCGCCCTCGAGCAGCGTGCCCGTGTCGTCGCTGATCTCGAACCCGCCGATCGGATCCAGCGTCGGATCTGCGCTGTCCAGCAGCAGGTTGAACAGCAGGAACGTATCCCCCGTCGGCGTAATGCCGTCGCTGCCCGTCGCCAGGATCCCGAAACCGCTCAGGGTCGCCGTGCCCAGAAACTCGTCGAACTCCACAATCGCCCCGTCGAAGGCGAGGCTGGGCGGCGCGGTCGCAAGCCCCAGCGTCACCGCGCCTGCGGGCACCGTCGACAGGCCTGCAACCAAAACCCCACCGGCAAGTGCCGCTCTGCACCACGTCATTATTCTGCACTCCTATCAGACTAGAAAGGGGTCGGTGACGAAGTCGAGATCGTCAGCCGTGAGACCAGCGCCGAGGACCTGCAAGAGATCACCGTCACCCTCGAAGTAGACAAGCAGACCGGACGAGGCCTCGCGCACGGTGGCGACGGCCGCACCGTCGATCAGCCCGATGGCGTCGAAGCCGGGCTCGTAGTCGCGGATGATGTCCAGATCGCGCCGCCCGTTGCGGGTCTCGTCGCCGAACACAAAGATGTCGGCCCCGATGCCGCCCGCCGTACGGTCGAAACTGCCGGCGCCGCTGACGAACACTTCGCTCGCGTCGCTGCCCGTCAGGTTGTCGCCCCGGCCGCCGTCGTCGCCGAAAACGGCGGCAAACCCGTCGTCCGTGCCGCTGACCGCGACGGTGACCTCGGCCGTGGCCTCGCCGCCCGCGCCGTCGGTCACGGTGTAGATGAAGCTGTCGACACCGCTGAACCCGTCGTTCGGGGTAAAGACCAGGGCGTCGCCGTCCAGCGCCACAGTACCGTTGGCGCCCTGCGAGAACGAGGCGATGCCCAGCGTCTGACCGTCTGGATCGCTGTCGTTGGCCAGCACCGCGATCTCGACCGGGGTGCCCAAGGCCGTGGTCGCCCCGTCGTCCACCGCCTCGGGCGGCGTGTTGGCCCCGCCGCCGACGGCGATGGTGGCCGTGGCAACGGTCGAGCCGAAACCGTCGTCGCGCACCAGGTAGGTGAAGCTGTCCTCGCCCTCGAACCCGTCGCCGGGCGTGTAGTCGAACGAGCCGTCGTCGTTCAGCGTCAGCGTGCCGTTGCGCGGGTTCTCCAGGATGTAGGCGGTCAACGGATCGCCGTCCGCATCGCTCTCGTCGGCCAGCACGCCCTCGGCCGCCGAGACCGATAGCGTCTCGCCTGGCGCGACCGTATAGGCCTCGTCGGTGCCTGTCGGGGCGCTGTTCGCCTCGTCGGGCAGCTGGTCGCGGTTTTGGTACACCGTGATCTCGGGCGAGCCGACGAACTCGACGTCGTTGAACACCGGATCGGGGCGCCCGCCCGAAGAGGTCGGGCTGAGATCGTCCACCACGATGGGCGCGTCGACCACTTTCCACACTGTCGTATAGGGCGACGGCAGGAAGGGCGACTCGCCCTCCACGTTGAACAGGCCCAGCTGCGCCGGGAACGCCGGGAACGATATCGAGCCCGTCTGATCGGTGATCAGCGCCTGGAACACCGTGAAGTCCGGGAACGGACGCAGCCCCGTCAGCGCGGTGATGTCGCTCTGTTCGACGTTGGTCAGTATCCGATTGGCCAGCGCGTACTGGTTGATCGCCTGGGGCAGGATGTCGTTGTCCACCAGATCCGGGAACAGCGACGGCGCCGAGACGAAGGACGCGCCCGGCTGGTCGGCATAGAACCACAGGGCGACGCCACCCTCGGGCAGATCGCCGACCACCTCGAAGTCGAAGGTGACCAGCGTCTCCTCCTCCCAGAACACCTGGTTGGTGTCGACGCTGAAGCGCACGGTCACGGGGTCGGGCGTCTCGCGCACCTCGACGGTACCCGTCGAGATGCCGCCGTTCCCGTCGGACACCTCGTAGGTGAACGTGTCCGAGCCCGAGAAACCCTCGCCCGGGGTATAGGTGACGGTGCCGTCGGCCTCGATCACCGTGGTGCCCGAACCGCCGTCAGCGACCGAGACAAGCTCCAGCGCATCGCCCTCGACATCCGTGTCGTTGGCCAGCACGTCGATGGTCACCGGCGTGCCCGGATCAGTGAAGGCCAGGTCCTCGCCCGGCAGCGGCGCATCGTTGACCGGGTTCACCGTGATCGTCAGCGTGGCGAAATCGATGCCGCCGCGCCCGTCCGACAGCCGGTAGTTGTCGCTATCGGTGCCGTTTGCGTCCTCGAACGGCGTGAACGTGAACGTGCCGTCCCCATTGTCGCTGATGCGCCCGTTGGCGAGCGTGCTCGGCGGATCGGCCTCCAGATCGTCGCCTTCGGGATCGCTGTCGTTGTCCACCAGGCTAAAGATCAAGGGCGTGTCCTCGTCTGTGACGAAGGCGTCGTCCACCGCCACAGGCGCCGTGTTGGGCGTGTCGATTAGCAGTGTCACCGTGGCGGTATCCGTGCCGCCGCGCCCGTCCGAGAGCGTGTAGCTAAAGCTGTCGAGCCCCGGGGTGCCTGGCGTGTAGACCAGCGTATCGTCCGCCGGATTGTCGGGCGTCTCGTTGAAGTCGACGATCTCCAGCGTGCCGTTCGCGGGAGCCGTGAGCTCGGTGATAAACAACAGGTCGTTGTCCGGATCGATGTCGTTCTCGACCAGGAACGACACGTCCAGGAACACCTGCTGGTCTAGCGGCAGCGCGCCGTCGATCGACAGATCGTCGTCCACCGCCGTGGGCGCCGTGTTTTCCAGCGTCTGCACTGCGACGTTGACGAAACCCGTGCGCTCGCGCCCGCTGGGATCGCTCGCGCGGTAGCGGAAGAAGTCCTGACCGAAGAAGTCGGGGTCCGGCGTGTAGATGACGGTGTCGTCGGTCGGATCGTCGGTCCCCTTGGTATCGATCTCGGCCGTGCCGTTGGACGGCTCCGTGCTGATCCGCACCAGCGAAATCGGGTCGCCATCGGGATCGATATCGTTCGCCAAGACGTCGATGTCGATGGGCGTGTTGATCGTCGTGATGGCCAGATCGTCGACGGGCTGGACCCTGTCGTTCTCGCCGGTGATGATCACGGTGACCGTCGCCGTGTCGCTGCCGCCCTGCCCGTCGGAGACGGTGTAGGTGAAGCTGTCCTCGGCCTGCTCGCCCTCGCCCAGCGCATTGAACACATCCCGGGTGTCGTAGCTGGCCGACCCGGACGAGAAAACGATCAGCTGAGCGCCGGACTCCAGATCGATGAAGATGAACTCTTCCTCGGTCGAGACGGCCCCCGGGTCGCCGTTGACCGCGGTGATCGTCAGCGGGTCGGCTTCGGGATCGGTGTCGTTCGTCAGCAGATCCGCGCTGCCGCCGAACTGATCGGACATCAGGTCGTCGTCCACGGCGTCCGGCGGTGCATTGCCGCCGAGCACATCGATGGTCACGGTGGCGGTGTCGCTGCCGCCCTGACCGTCCGAGACGGTGTAGGTGAAGCTGTCG
>JBCCMW010000099.1:0-11242 GCA_039026175.1 Pseudomonadota bacterium | reverse complement strand
CCGCCAGCCGGCCCGTCCGCTGGCCCGTCCTCGCCCCCTGCCGAAGCGGCCGATGCTGCGGCGGCGGCCTCGGCCGCATCGGCCCTGGCGAGCATCGCGGCCGGGGGCAAAGCAGCGCTGGCCCGGGGGCTGGCGATGCTGGAGGCACGGGCCGACCGGCCGGCCACCGCGGCCCTGCTGGACGCTGCCCTGGCCCGCCAGCGCGCCCATGTGGTGGGGCTGACCGGCCCACCCGGCGTCGGCAAGTCGACCCTGACCGACGCGCTGATCCGCGCCGCGCGTACGCAGGGCATGACCGTCGGCGTGATCGCCGTCGACCCGTCCTCGCGCCGCTCGCGCGGGGCGCTGCTGGGCGACCGCACCCGGCTGGCGCGCGATCCGTCCGACGACGGCGTGTTCGTGCGCTCGATGGCGGCGCGCGACCGGCTGGGCGGCGTGGCCGAACTCACCTTCCCGTCGGTCGTGCTGATGGGCGCGCTGATGGACCGCGTGATCGTCGAGACGGTGGGCGTGGGCCAGTCCGAGATCGAGATCGGCGATCTGGTCGACACGGTGCTGTTTTGCGCCCAGCCCGGCAGCGGCGACACCCTGCAGGCCATGAAGGCCGGGGTGCTGGAGATCCCCGACGTGATCGCCGTGACCAAGGCGGACATGGGCGACGTCGCGCGCCAGACCGCCGCGGATCTTGCCGGCGCGCTCGCGATGGTTGCGTCAACCCGCTCGGACCCCGCCGCAGGTGCGGGGCGGGCGGCGACACGGCGCGGGACGCATGACCCGGGGGTGCCTGTCCTACCTGTCTCGGCACGGGACGGTGCGGGGATACCACCCCTGGTCGCCGCCCTCGAAGCGCGCGCCGATGCACCGGCGGACGAGAGAATCGCTAGACGAAAGTCGCAAGCTGCAACTTGGGTGGGAAACGCCGTCAGGGCCGAATTCGGCCGCCACGGTGCTGCCGAATTCGACCGCCGCGAAAGGGTCGATTTTGACAGCCCCTTCGCGGCAGGCGCGGCCTTTCTCGCGGCCTACGCGAAACGCCTGTCGGTAACGTAAAGTCCGGTAAGGGATAAGAAATCCGCCAAACCGCCGCCCTGATGTGGCGCGGGCTCCCGAGCCTGCCACGGTGCCATGCACCCGGTGCAGGGCTGCCGGGCGGTTCATCGCAATTTCTTGACAGTCGGGTGCCCATAATCCCAATCGATCACCCGGTGGCGCGCGGGCAACAGATCCGACCCACCACGGCACGCCGCTCACCCGGCGGGTCGAGACCCTGGGAGACCCGGTTCGGGAGTACGCCGAATGAGTGCGCTTACCCGTGTGCGCGATGTTGTGTTTGCGCCACTGCTCGCCCTTGCGGCGGGCGCTATCATGCTCGTCGCACCGGCTGCGGCCGATGTGGCGTTCGACCAGTCCGTGTCAGCGCCGTCGGATCGGCCCCGTGCCATCGTGGCGCCCGATGGCAGCCTGCTGCGGCTGCTGGACGACGAGCAGGACCGCATGACTGCGCTGATGATCGACACGCTGCGGTCGCGCCTCTCGCGGGTGCCGCGCGCCGAAGCCGCCGACGCGCCCGAGAGCGCGGCCGACCGCACCGCGCGCATGGCGCTGCTGGCAGCCCAGCACGACGAACAGCGCGACGCCGTGGCGATGTTGGACGCGGTGCACGGCGAGAAGCTGACCGAGCTGCTGATCGCCGACACCGGGATCGTGATCGACCGCGACGTGATTGCCCGCGTCGACGTGGGCGAAAAGAGCCGCGAGTGGTACTGCCTGGCCGAGGGTGTGTATTTCGAAGCGCGGGGCGAGAGCATTCCCGGCCAGATCGCCGTGGCCGAGGTGATCCTCAACCGGGTCGACAGCCGGCGCTATCCCGGTTCGATCTGCGGCGTGCTGGACCAGGGGGCGCACCGGCTGAACGCCTGCCAGTTCTCCTACAACTGCGACGGCCGGGCCGAGACGATCCACGAGCCGCGGGCGTTCGCGCTGGCCGGCAAGATAGCCTGGATCATGATGCAGGGCCGGCCCCGCACGCTGACCGGGCACGCAACCCACTACCATGCGACCCACGTCTCGCCGCGCTGGGCGCGCAAGTTGACCCGGACGGCGCAGATCGGCGACCACGTCTTCTACCGAAGGGGCACCCAGGTCACGCGCCGTTGACGCGCCGCGCGCGCCCGCCGGCGCTGGGCGCAGCGGCAAACCGGGCGCCCGTCCGTCGCGCCTTGGATTTCGTTGTGCACCGGCACGGCATTTCCCCTTGGCGCGCCCCCCCTGCCCCCGCTAAGTGACGCGACCGCCCGGCTGGGGCGGCGCGGCTGGGGCGGCGCGCGAGGCGTATCCGGCGGAGGGGTGGACGATGGAGACCAGCGCCAAGCCAGGGTCGTCGATGGAGACGGCGACCGCCGGCTCGGCCGCGCCCGCCGTCGCCGCGGGTCCCGCGGCTGTTCCCCTGTCGGCCATCGACATACCGCCGGGTGCAGCCCCGGGTGCCGATCCGGCCGACCGGGTCTTCCTGCTCGACTATGTCGCCGAGATCGAGATCGGCGCCTATGCGTCCGAACAGGGGGTGCGCCAGCGCCTGGGCTTCGACGTGGTGCTCGAGGTCGCGCGCAACACCGCCCATGTCGACGACCGGGTCGAGCGGGTGATCAACTACGACGACATCGTCCAGGCGATCACCGCGCTGGGCGAGGGGCCGCGGATTAACCTGCTCGAGACCTTTGCCGAACGGCTGGCGGAGGCGGTGCTGGTCGATCCGCGGGCGCGGCGCGCGCACGTGCGCATCGCCAAGCTCGACCGGCTGCCGGGCGAGGCCCGCCTCGGTGTCGAGATCACGCGCAGCCGCCGGCCCGAAAGCAACGAACGCGTCTGGGCGCTGGCCACCGAAATCCGCTGATCGCGGCCCCCCTCCCCTGTCCCCAACACCACCCACTCGAACGCACCCGCCCGAACCGCAGCGCGCCTCATGCACAGCTGCGTGTCCAGCGCCTGGTTCGACGCCACCCCACGCGATGCGCGGCACCCGCACCACAACGGACGTGACCCCCCCGGGGCTTTTCTCGGCCCCACCGCTTGCCGTTGCCACCGCCGCGATGCCCGCAAGGCGTGCCCACGATCGAGCATCGCGGCGACCAGCCGCGATTCCGCTTGGTCGAACGGGGCAGTGCGGGCTCAGGCGCTGCGCGCGAGGACGGCGAAACGCTCTGAGACGATCTCGGCGGCGCGCGCCTGCACCTCGGCCAGCCGTTCAGTCACCCGCTCGAAATCGGGCTCGCCGGCGGTCGCCGACAGCACCATCCGCAGGCAGGGGCCAAAGCGTTCAGGCGGGCCTTGCTGGTCCAGCGCGGCGCGCTCGACCTGCTGCAACCGCTGCATCAGCGCCAGCGCCTCGATCAGGGTCCGCGCCGCGGCGCCCGGCAACCACCCCGCCTCGGCCAGCCGCGCCAGTGTCTCGACCGCCGGGCGCCCCATCCCCGCACCGGTCAGCAGCGCGCCGGTCTGGGCCAGGAACTCGATCTCCATCACCCCGCCGGCGGTGTGCTTCAGCGACCAGGGGTTGGTGCGCTCCGCGGCGTGCGCCTCGACCAGCTTGTCGTGCATCGCGGCGGCGGCCACGGCGGTGGCGGCCCGCGCTTCGGCCGTGGCGGCGCGGGCGGCGAGCGCGCGATCGATGGTCTTGCGCACCCGCGCGCCCAACGCCTCGGCGCCATCGGTCCAGGCGACCACGCGCGCCCGGCCGAGGGCCAGGTGTTCCCACACCTCGGCCTCGCCTGCGTGATAGGCGGCGAAGCCGTCGGCCGACACCGCCACCGGCCCGGCGCGGCCCGACGGGCGAAGCCGCATATCCACGTCATAGAGCCGCCCCTCGGCGGTGGGTGCGGCCAACGAGGCCACCAGCGCCTTGGTCAGCCGCGGATAATAGGCGCTGGGCGCCAGCGGACGCGGTCCGTCGGATGCCGCCGCGCCGGCCGCGTCGTAGACGATGATCAGGTCCAGATCCGAACCCGCCGTCATCTCGCGCGTGCCCAGCTTGCCGAGCGCCAGCACCACCATGCCGAGCCCCGGCGGCGGGCCGTGGCGCTCGGCCACGCTGGCGGCGGCGCGCGGTGTCAACTCGCGCAGGCACGCCTCGGCGATGGCCGAGAAGGCCGCGCCCGCCTCGGGCGCACCCAACCGCCCGCGCAGCACCTGCACGCCCACGCGGAAGGTCTCGTCGCGCGCCCAGGCACGGGCGCGGTTCAACGCACCCTCGTGGTCGGCCGTGCCGGCCAGCGCGCGCGACAGGGCACGCACCTGGGCCGCGGTGTCGGGCGGGGGGGCGAAGAAATCGCGGTCCAGCAGCGCCTCCAGCGCCGCCGACTGGCGCCCGAGATAGTGGGCCAGGCGCGGGCTGGCCGCCATCACGTCGATCAGCAGCCGCATCAGCCCGGGGTTGGCCGAGAGCAGCGAGAACACCTGCACGCCCGCCGGCAGCCCGGTGATAAAGCGCTCGAACGCGGCCAGCGCATCGTCGGGGTTCGCGGCGGCGGCCAGACCCTCGACGATCGTGGGCTCCAGCGCAGCATAGAGCTGACGCGCGCGTTCGCCGCGGGTCGCGGCCACCCCGCCGTCGCGCCAGCGCGCCAGCGTGCGGGCGGTATCGTCGGCGCGGGCAAAGCCGCGGGCGGCCAGCGCCTCGGCTGCACCGTGAACGGCGGCCGGCGGTGCGGGCCGACTACGCTCGCCGCGCCGCCCCTGGGTCGGAAAGAAGCCCGAGACGATGTCGTGCACCCGCGTCAGCCGCATCGCGATCTCGCGCTCCCAGCGCGCCGGATCGCCATGGCCGGCCAGCGCGGCGGCACGGGCCCGGGCCTCGGTGCCGGTCGGTATGCTGTGGGTCTGCGCGTCCTCGACCATCTGCAGGCGGTGCTCGACAGTGCGGTGGGCGATGTAGTCGCCGGCCAGTTGGGCCGCCGCCGCGCCGTCGATCGCGCCTGCCCCGGCCAGCGCCTCTAGCGCCTGGACGGTGCCGCGGGCCCGCAGCCGCGCATCCCGCCCACCCAGGATCAACTGGCGCGTCTGGGCCAGGAACTCGATCTCGCGGATGCCGCCCGGCGCGCGCTTGATGTCGATCCCCGGCACGTCGGCCGGGGCGGGCGGCGCGTGGGCGCCGGCGCCGCGGCGGATGGCCAGCAGCAGCCCGTGCACCTCGTCCAGCGCATAAAAGTCCAGGCTGCGCCGCCACACAAAGGGGGCCAGCCGCTGCAGATACGCCGCCCCCGCCGCCGCATCGCCGGCCACGGTGCGCGCCTTGATATGAGCCGCCCGTTCCCAGGTCCGGCCCTCGGTCTCGTAGTAGCGCTCGGCCGCCGCCATCGACAGGCACACCGGTGTGGTCGAGGGATTGGGCCGCAGCCGCAGGTCGGTGCGAAACACCGCGCCGTCGCCGGTCTGGGCCGACAGCACCTCGACCAGCGCGCGGGTGGCGCGGATCAGCCCGCTGCGCGCGTCGGCCTCGTCGGCGGGCGCATAGCGCTCCTGGTCGAACAGGCAGATCAGGTCGATGTCCGAGGAATAGTTGAGCTCGCCCGCGCCGAGCTTGCCCATCCCGAGGATCACCAGCCCCGTGTCGGCCGGGTCGGCGATGCCCGGCAGCCGGCCCCGCGCGATCTCGGCGCTCAGGATCGGGGGCAGTGCGATGGCCAGTGCGCCCTCGGCCAGCCGGGTCAGTGCGGCGGTGGTCTCGGCCAGGTCCGCCGCGCCGCCCAGATCGGCCAGCGCGATCAGCAGCGCTGCCCGGGCGCGCAGGCGGCGCAGCGCCTGCATCATCGTCGCGCGGTCGCCCGGCGCGGCCGCGACGGCCGCGGCGGCGTCGGCCAGCAGCCGCTCCAGCGCAGCGGTGGGCGTCTCGGTCGCGGCCTCGGTCAGCCAGGCACTGTGGACGGCGATCAGCCGGGCCAGGAACGGGCTGGAGCCCGCGGCCCCAAGCACCAGCGCCCGCGCCGGCCCTGCGTCGAACGGCGCGCCCAGCCCGGCCAGCGCGGCCGTCCCGGCAGCCGGGTCGTAGGGAACGGGCGCGCGCCGCAACCGGGATGCAAGCGGCCGTCCGGCCGTGTCGCCGGGCGCCGCGGCCGGCCGGCCGGTGTCGGTACGCCCGTCGGGCAGCGGAGGGCGCGGCGCGGGTGGCGTGGCGGGCGCGCTCACCGGCCTTCGAAGCGGGGCGGTCGCTTTTCCAGGAACGCCAGCACGCCCTCGGCAAAGTCACGGGTCTTGCCGGCCTGACCCTGCAGCTTGGCCTCCAGGGCGAGCTGCTGTTCCAGCCCGTTGGCGGCCGAGGCGCGCAGGGCCTCCTTGGCGAGCTTGTAGGCGACGGTCGGACCGGTCGCCAGCCGACGGGCCAGCGCGATCACGTGTGCCTCCAGCGCGTCGTCCGGCACGACCTCCCAAATCAGGCCCCAGTCGGCGGCGCGTGGCGCGTCCAGCGGCTCGGCCAGCAGCGACAGGCCCATCGCCCGCGCATGGCCCACCAGCCGGGGCAGCCAGAAGGTGCCGCCCGCATCCGGCAGCAGACCGATGCGCGCAAAGGCCTGGATAAAGCTGGCCGACTGCGCCGCGATCACAATGTCGGCCGCCAACGCCAGGTTGGCGCCCGCGCCGGCCGCCACGCCGTTGACCGCGGCGACGGTGGGCACCGGACACTCGGTGATCAGCTTGATCATCGGCTCGTACTCTTCGGAGAGCGAGCGCTCGAGGTCGACGTCCGCCGCGGTGCCGGTGTTGGACGCCTCGCGCGCCGCCCCGCTGCGGTCGGTCAGGTCCTGACCGGCACAGAAGGCGCGACCGACACCGGTGTAGACGATCGCCCGGGCCTCGCGCGGGAGGGTGGTAAAGGCGTCGATCAGGCCGCGGCGCATGGGGCTGGTCAGTGCGTTCATCCGCGTCGGGCGGTTCAGCCGGACAAAGGCCACGCCGTCGGTGATGTCGATGGTCAGCGGCGGCTCCTCGGCGCCCTCGGGCGAGATGGTGCGCGGATCGAGGGGGTGCGCGTCGGTCTGTGCCATGGGGTCCTCCCTGCGGGCTATTTTTCCTCGGCGGCCGGTCGGGGCGGTCGCCAGGTGTCGTTTGCGTCAACCTAGACGGCGGCGAGATCGCCGGCCAGACGTGGCGCGGCGTCAGCCCGTGCCGAGATATCCGTTCGCCTCGGCCCAGACGAAGGCGCCGACGATCAGCAGCACGAACAGCACCGCCGCCGCGATCTTGGTCCAGGAATACGGCCGTTCGCCCCGGACCTCGGCCGTGCGGCCGTTGATCGCCACGCGGTAGGGGCGGTTGTTGTAGCGATAGGCGGCCAGCCAGACCGGCAGCAGCACGTGCTTGAAGGTCACGCCGTCGAAGCGCGTGTCCATCGAGTGGATGCGCTGTTCGTCGCCGCCGATGGCGCGGCGTACGTTGGTGCGCAGCGCGCTCTCCATGGCAACGGCGGCGCGCTCGAACCCGTCGCCCAGCGGCAGCGAGGGCGCCTCGGCTCGGAAGCCCGCCAGATAGCCGGTGTTGTAGCCCTGCATGCCGTCCAGGTCCCAGCGGCGCCCGGCCTCGACATCGGCGTCGGACGAGAACTCGGTCAGCGTCGCCGTGGCGGGCACCAGCACATCGTCGAAGTGGCGCCGGACCGTGCCGGAAGCCGAGCGCCAGCGGACGCGTCTCTCGCGCCGGCTCTGTGTCTTGCCGTTCACGGTGACGCGCTTAGTCACATAGTAGGCATCGCCGCGCTGGCCGCGATAGCGGCAGGTCGCCTGGGCATCGTAGGTGTAGTGGGGCACATAGACACCCTGGATCGGCCGCCCGGCCTCGGCATAGCGCTTGAGGTCGTTGGGCGCGAACCAGCGCGTGGCAAGCCACGCCTTCAGCGCCTTGCGCGCCCTCAGTTCCGCGATGGCAAAGGGCAGCACGCCCTGGGGCACCGGGTGGCGGTGGCTGTGGGCCTGTTCGCGGCTGAGCGGCGAGGCGCAGAACGGGCAGTCCTCGGCGATGGTCGCTTCGCGGCGCGCCTCGCCCGCCTCGGCGGGCTCGTCGAAGCCGACCTCCGCGCCGCAGATCTCGCATTTGACGGTGGTGGTGACCACCATTGCGTCGTCGGCGGTGTCGGCGCGGGCAAGCTCGGCCAGGGCGGTCTGCAGATCGCGCTCGACGAGCTGCTGCTCGGGACGGTCCCAGGGGGCGCTGTCGTCGTCGGGCACCTCGTTCTCGGACCCGCAATAGGGGCAGGTCAGGTTGGCCGCGCCTGGGTTGTAGGTGAGCTGGGCGCCGCAGTTGGCGCAGGGAAGTTCGGCCATGGACGCAGGCTCCTCGCGGCAGGTCCCCCGTTGTAGCGACGGTCGCGCAGCGGATCATCCCGCCCGATATGATGGCGCCCTATGATGGTGCCCTGGGATGGCGCCCTATGGTGGCGCCCTGGGATGGGTCAGAGCGTGACGGCCGGTGCCGCGGCGCGCGGCCGGGCCTGATGGCGTGAAGGGGCACAGCGGGGCTGCGCGTGGCGCCAATGCCGACACGCCGCGCCGAGATGCCGTGCCGCGTGGTACCGACTGGCCGTGCCGCATCGCGTCGACAGGCCGTGCCGCGACGGGCCCGGATGGACGCCGCTTCAATGCCCCCCCCGGGCCAGCCGCCGCGGCAAGTCCGGGGCCCATGGTGCGGCGCTGTCGATCCAGGGGGGCGCCCGCGCCGTGGGTCGGTTCAGGAAGCCGGCGGCGGTGGCGGCGGCGCGACGGTGAAGAGCTGGGCGAGCGGCGGCACGTCGCCCGCTTTGGTCCAGCCCTGCAGATTGGGCGACCAGACCAGCGTCTCGCGCGTGAACTTGCCCTCGGTCTTCATGCGGCCGAGGTCGGCGCGGCTGTAGGGCCCGTGGGTCTGCCCGTTCTCGGCCACGTGGTAGACGACCTCCTGCGGCGGGGGCGGTGGCGGGGGCGGCTGGCTGCCCGCGGCGGGGCCGGGACTGCCCCAGGGACCGGCCGCCTGACCGCCCGGCTGGCCCAAGGTGTGGCCGCCCGCGCGCTGGGCCCAGGGCGCTTGGTTGGCCATCATGCCGGCCATCGCCATGCCCATCCCGGCACCCAGCCCCGCGCCCATCGCGCCGCCGGCATCGCCCGGGTTCTCGGCCGCCGCGCGCATCGCCTCGGCCGCCTGGTACTGGCCATAGGCACCCAGATCCCCGATCACGCCCATCGACGTGCGCTTGTCCATCGCCTGCTCCACGGCCTCAGGCAGGGACACGTTCTCGACGAACAGCGCCGGCATCTCCAGCCCGTAGGCCGCGATCTCGGGCGCGATGCGTGCCTTCAGGAACTTGGCCATCTCGTCGGTGTTGCCGGCCAGGTCCAGCACCGGGATGCCGGAGGCGCCCAGCGCGTTGGAGAAGCGCGAGACGATCACGTTGCGGATCTGGTACTGCACCTCGTCGGTCGTCACTTCGCCGTCGGTGCCCACGATTTCCTGCAGGAACTTGCCGGGCTCGCCAACGCGGATCGAGTAAGTGCCAAAAGCGCGCAGCCGAACGGGGCCGAATTCGGGGTCGCGCATCATGATGGGGTTGCGCGTGCCCCACTTCAGATCCTGAAACCGGCGGGTGGCGACGAAGTAGATCTCGGACTTGAACGGCGAGTTGAAGCCGTACTGCCACGACTGCAGCGTCGTCAGGATCGGCATGTTGTTGGTTTCAAGCTCGTAGAGCCCGGGTTGGAAGACATCGGCGAGCTGGCCCTCGTGCACGAACACGGCGGCCTGGCCCTCGCGCACCGTGAGCTTGGCCCCGTACTTGATGGCGTTGCCGCGGCGCTGGAAGCGATAGACCATCGTGTCCCGCGTATCGTCGGTCCACTCGATGACATCGATGAATTCGCCCCTGAGAATGTCCCAGATCATTCGCCGTCCTCCGTACCGGCGCCTGTCGCCGGGCCCTTGGTGGTGCCGGAGGGGAAGGGACCATGCGCAGGCGGCCGAGGCAAGGCACCAGCCGGAACGACGCGATCGGCGACGCGCCCACGGCGGCCGGTCGCATGCTGCCTTGCCCCAATGCGCCGATGCGCCGACGCCCGGGCACACGTCTACGGGGATCGCACGACGGGCGGCGCGCCCCGGTCCATGCCGGCCGGGCCGCGCGTCGTCGCGGTTCAGCGCTGGGTGCGGCCGTCGAAGCCGGTGGTATCGAGACCCTTGATGATGTCGGGCACGATCTCCATCGCCTCGGTCTCGGTCATGCCGACGCTGAGGCGATTGTCGTACAGGATGCGCAGTAGCGCCTCGTCGTGTCCGGTCAGCAGCGCGAATTCCTGATCGTCGTTGAACACCGAGGGGCGGACGTGCGGGTCGTCGTTGGGCAGGCCCATGGCCTGTGCGAGCTCCTCTTCAACACAGGCACGCGCCAGCCGAGGCGGCAGCCCCGAGCGGATCAGCGCCAGCGCGAACAGGATCTCGTCGGGCCGGCGCGCAGCCTGGGCGCCGGTGCCGGCCGGGGGCTTGGCGTGCAGGAAGATGCCCACGCACGGGGTGTGGCGTGCCTTGCCGAAGCGCACCACCTGGTTGGCGATCCAGCCGCCGCCAGGCCGCTGGCTGAGCAGCCGCGCCGCCGGCTCATAGTCCTGGGGGCGCAGGAACATCACAGCCAGGTTGGCGGGCTCGTCCGATTGGGTCACCCGGATCTCGTGGCCCGTCGCCTCGGCCAGCCGCCCCAGCACATCGTCCACCGCGGCACGATGGGTGGCCGCTTGGGCGCCCAGACTGGTCACCCGCACCCTTACCGGCTGGCGCCAGCGGCGCAGCCGCCCGCCCTCCGAAGCGATCGGATCGTCGACCTGCAGCACGTCGTTCTCGATCCCAAAGGCGATGCGGCGGAAATTGTCGGCCAGCGCCTGGCGCGATACCGGCAACCCCGGCGGCTGTCGGTCCAGGCGCATCTTGCCCAGCGCCAGCGCCGTGCGCTCGTAGCCCTGCCAGGCCTCGCCGGGGTGGAACGTCTCGCAGCCGTTGCAGGCGAGCGCCAGCCATGCGGCGGCGAGGGGGGCGGCAATCATACTCATCTATGCTCTTCCAACTCACGCGAACTCGTTTCACCCACGGCCGGACCGGCCGCACCCGACGTCTCGACTTTCGCCGCCAGCGTATCCTGCCAACGCGGCGCCAATTTGCCCGCCACCAGCGGTCCCAAATCCGGGATCGGCGGGCCGCCCGGCCCCTCGGGCCGCAACTGCTGCACCAGTTCGGCGACGAT
>JBCCMW010000098.1:0-11254 GCA_039026175.1 Pseudomonadota bacterium | reverse complement strand
GGCGGCGACGATGGCGGCGGGCGTGGCGGCCTGGGCGCTGATGGCGGTCGCCTTCCGGCCCACGGTGCGGCTCTATGGCGGGGGCTGGGCGATGGCGGCCGCGCTGCCGGCGGCCGCCCTGCTGTACATGGCGATGACGCTGGACAGCGCGCGGCGCGACCTGACAGGCCGGGCATCGCCCTGGAAGGGGCGCACCTACTCGGATCTCGCCTAACCGCCCGCGGCCGCGCGGTCAGTCGTTGGGATAGCGCGGCATCGGACAATCGAGCATCCCCTCGCCGTGGAACCAGACGAGAGCCCCGAGCAGCGCGTCGTCGATGGCCGGCGGGTGCCAGCCGAGATCGACGCGCGCGGCCCCGGGATCGAAGCGCGGCCGGCGCGCGGCCAGGCGCACGCCGGTGATCGGGGCGCGCGGCGGCCGGCGGGTCAGACGCGAGAGCCCCGCCTCGACCTGTGCCGCAGCCAGCGCCAGGCGGATGGGGACCCGGCGCCGCGGTGCGGGCACGCCGGTCATCTCGGCCACCCGGCGGGCCAGGCCGGCCAGCGACAGCGGCTGACCCGACAGCAGATAGCGCTTGCCGGTCTCGCCCTCGTCGAGCGCTGCCACGATGCCGAGCGCCAGCGCCCGCACGTCGACCACGTCCAGCACCGTGTCGATCAGCGCCGGCGTCGCCCCCCGCGCCAGGTCCAGGATCAAGCGCCCCGGCGGGGTGGGCCGCCGGTCGCCCGGCCCCACCGGCGCCGAGGGCAGCACCGAGAGCGCGTCGGCCCCGTCCTCGACCGCGTCCTCAACCGCGATCTCGGCCCAGCGCTTGGAGGCGGGGTAGGGGCCCAGCAGCGCGTCCGGCTCGTGCAGTTCGGCCTCGGTCAGCATCGCGTTCAGCGGCGTGTTCTCGGCCACCAGGGTGGTGTAGCTCGACACCAGGACCACGCGCGCGCCGCTGTCGCGCGCCGCGCCCAGCACCGTCTGCGTGCCGTCCAGGTTGACCGCCAGGTGAGCGCCGCGCTGTTCGGCCCAGAGATCGGCGATCGCGGCTGCGTGGATCACGCCGTCGCAGCCCTCGACCGCGGCGGTCACGGCCTCGGCGTCGGTGACGGTCGCCTGCACCCGCTCGACCTGCGGCGGGATGCCGGGGTCGAAGGCCAGGTCCAAGGCGCGCACCCGGTCTCCGCGGGCGGCCAACGTTTCGACGACATGGCGCCCGACGAAGCCGTTGGCGCCCGTGACCAGGACGCGCCGCATCAGCCGCCCGTCCGGCCCTGGGCCCGGCTCGCTGCGATGTCGGGTCCGCAGAGCAGCAGGCCGCGGTCGTAGGCCGAGCCCACCACCAGCCGGTTCAGCGCCATCACGCCGACGGTACCGCCCGAGAACGCCTCGCCCCGTCTGTCGTCCAGCAGCGCCGTAATCTCGCCCGAGCGCGGATCGTAGCTCAGGATCCGCGTCGGCGCCGACCCGCTCCAGCCAAGGGTATAGAGCCAGTAGTCGAACAGATCGACGTGCACCGCGATGATGATGGTCCCGAGCGGCCCGGGGCTGAGGTTGTCGGGTCCGCCGGGCAGCGGCACCGTCTCGCCGCTGGCCGGGTCGACCAGGCGATCCCCGCGGGTCTCGGCGACCAGCACGCGCCCGCCGTTCAGCGCCATGCCGTTGGCAAAGGCCAGACCGTCGGCCACCTGCGTGGCCCCCGAGATGCCGACGCGCACCAGACTGCCGGTCTCGGACCCCGGCCAGAGGTCGTTCATCGAACTCTCGCAGCTCTCGCGGTCGATCGAGACCAGCAGGTCTGCGCCGCGCCACAGCACGTCGTTGGCGCGACAGGTGCTGGGTCCGCTCCAGCGCCCGGCGGGCAGGAACCCGGCATAGCTGAGCGTGCCCCACACCACCTCGGCCGTCCCCTCGGCCGGTCGGTTGACGAAGGCGAGCCGCTGGCCGGTGCGGTCGATGTCGAAGCCGTGGGGATAGAGCGAGTCGACCGCCCGCGCGATGCCCGGCACCGGCTCGACCGCGATCGGCTGAGGCCCGGCCAGCGCCTCCAGCGTGGTGCGATACAGCCCGCGCGCCGGCAGCTCGGCATAGCGGCGGTTGTAGGCGGTGAAGTAGACGTCCTGGTTGGGGAGCAGGACGATATCCTCGATCCCCTCGATGTCGCGCAGCCGCCGGTCGACCACTTTGACGCGCGTACAGTCGGCCGGGGTGTAGAGCGCCGGCATCGGCTCGGCCGGGCCCGACAGCGCCAGCGCGGTCAGAACGATGACCAGGATCGGTACCATCATTGCGATGATCATGCGGCTCATGATGCGGCCCTCGCCCCTGTGGCGGCCACGGGCCGCGCATATCCCCAGTGGTCGAACCAGCGGCCCCACGCGGCATCCAGCTTGCCGGCCAGCGCCGCATCGGGCGCAAAGCGGTTCTTCTCGTAACTCTCGACACCCGCCAGGTGCCGCTCGAACCCCGGGCGCGCCTGCTCGAAGCCGGGCAGGGCCAGCGCCGCATAGATGTGGGCCAGCGCCTCGAGCGGGCGCTCGTCCAGCATGGCGTAGGGCAGCTCCACGAAATCCGGCGCCTGCCAGTCTGCCGTCTGCGCGACGAACTGGCCCATCATCCGGTCGTAGACGCGCAGGATGGTGGCATCGATGTCCAGATCCTGCGGCACCGCCTGCAGCGCCATCACGTCCAACAGCCGGGCATAGAAGTTGCGCATCGACAGAAACACCGCCATCGGCTCGCGGTGGATGTGGATGAACTTGGCGCCCGGAAACAGCGTGCGCAGCATGGCGGGGCGCGCGGTATAGACCGGGTTCTTGATCGCCAGGCGCCGGCCCTGCTGGCGCGCGATCTTGGCCAGGAACCGGCGCAGCGTCGCCTGCCAGCGCGCCACCTCGGCCTCGGCCACCCCGTCGAAGAACAGGCCCCGGTCGATCAGCCGGTCGAACTGCCGCGGGAAATAGAGCCCGTGGTAGAACGACAGCGGCGACATGTTGGCGATGGCGATCTCGTCTTCCTGGGGCGCGGTCGGCGTGACGGGGATGTTGTCGATGTACCGCGTCGGGGGCAGCTGACGCTCCAGCATGGGGCGGATCAGCCGGGCGAGGCCGAAGATGTCGTGCGGCAGGCCGACGGCGACGGGGGGCACATAGCCCCAGCCCCCGGCGGCCAGCAGGTTATAGAGATGCGTGGTGCCGGATCGCCAATGGCCCAGCACGAACAGCGGCGGGCCGTCGACATCGGGTGCGGGCAGGCGGACCAGCGCGCGTTCGCCCAGCGTGAAGGGCAGGCGGCCGACCGCGGCGCCCAGGATGGCCGCCGCATCGCGCATGCGCTCGACCCCGCCGCCGTCCCGGAACACGGCGGTCAGGGTCGCGAGGTCCGCGCCGCTCAACGGATGTGCCATCCCGCCCCCAAATGGCGCCGCCCCGGCGCCGCGGGCAGCCGCGGCGCGCTCTGCCCGAAAGCTAGAGCCCGCCCCGTGCTTGTGCAACGCGCGCGGGCCGCCCCAGGGTATCGCCAGGCCGCGATCCCGCCGTGCCGGCGCACCGGTTCCCGCCCGGGCGAGGGTCGATAGTGCCACCCGGGGCCGCCTGAGCCCGCCTGTGTCTGCCCGTGATTTCCCGCGCGCCAGGGCCGGGATCAGGACGGGGCCGGGATCAGGACGGGGCCGGGATCAGGACCGGGGCCGGGAGCAGGACGGGGCGGGGATCAGGACGGGACCGGGATCAGGACGGGGCCGGGATCAGGACGGAGGCGGGATAAGGACCGGGCGGGATCAGGACGGGGCGGGATCTGGAAAGGGCGGGGATCAGGACAGGGCGGGAATAAGGACAGGGCCGGGATCAGGACGGGGGCGGGGATCAGGACAGGGCGGGAGCGAGGGCGCTGTGGGCCTCCGCCAGCGCTGCGGGCAGTGCGACGGCCAGATGGTCCAGGTCGGCGTCGGCGCCACAGCCGACGCGGATGCAGCGGTCCAGCGGCGCGACGCCCGGCATGCGCACAAAGACGTCGCGGTCCAGCAACCCCTGCATCACCCGCCGCGCGAGCAGCCCGTCGCCGCCGCAGTCGACCGCCACGAAATGGGTGGCCGAGGGCAGGGCGACCAGCCCGCAATCCTCAGCGATGGCCGCGATGCGCCGCCGTGCCGCCGCCGTGGCCGCCACCACCCGGTTCAGGTGCGCGGTGTCGCCCAGTGCCGCCACCCCGGCCGCCTGTGCCATGGCGTTGACGCCGAAGTGGTTGCGCACCCGGTCGAACGCCCCGGCGACCGACGGCGGCGCGATGGCGTAGCCGAGGCGCAACCCCGCCAGCCCATAGGCCTTGGAGAAGGTGCGAAATCGGATCACCCGCGGGTCCGCGGCCGCGATCGCCGGCAGCGTGCCCTCCTCGGCGAACTCGCCATAGGCTTCGTCCAGGCACAACAGGCAGCCGGGCGGCAGCGCGTCCAGCAGCGCCAGGATGCGCTCGGGCCGGATCACGCTGCCCATCGGGTTGTCGGGGTTCGAGACATAGACGAGCCGCGCCTGATCGGCCCGCGCAGCCGCGACCAGGGCGACCGGGTCCTCGGCATCCTCGCGGTAGGGCACCGTGACAAGCCGCGCGCCGAAGCCCGCCACGTGGTAGTTGAACGTCGGGTAGGCGCCGGCCGAGGTGACGACCGCGTCGCCCGGCCCGGCGAACAGCCGCACCGTCAGGCCCAAGAGCCCGTCGATCCCCTCGCCGATCACCACGCAGCCGGGGTCGACGTCCAGGTGCGCGGCCAGCGCCTGGCGCAGCGGCTCGCAGGTCGGATCGGCGTACTTCCAGGCCTGGGCGGCGGCGCTCTGCATCGCGGCCACCGCGGCGGGCGAGGGGCCGAACACGCTCTCGTTGGCGCCGATGCGCGCAGCGAACGGGCGGCCGCGGCGGCGCTCCTGCTCCTCGGGCCCGACGAAGGGCACGCTGGCAGGCAGGGTGGCGGCGATGGGCGTGAGCGGTGCAGTCATAACGATCCGTTAAGCCTGCGCCGCCCGACCCGCAAGGGTTGAGCGCCCGCCACGGCCTTACCGCCCCGCCGTCGTGCGCGCTGCTCCGCGATAGGACGCGCCGCTCACTCGGCCGGCGCGATCCGGTACAGCGCCCCATCCTCCATCGCCAGAAACCAGAGCGACCCGTCCGGCGCGACGGCGATATCGCGGATGCGGCCGTACTCGCCCTGGAACAGCCGCTCCTCGCCGCGGATCTCGGTGCCCTCGCGGTCGAGCCGGGCGATATAGTCGAATTTGAGCGAGCCTGCGAACAGATCGCCCTGCCACTGCGGAAACAGCGCACCGTCATAGTGCGCCAGCCCCGACGGCGCGATCGAGGGGTCCCAGTAGAACTTGGGCTGCTCCATTCCCGCCTTGGCCGTGCCCTCGCCGATCGAGAAGCCGGAATAGTGACGCCCGTACGAGATGACGGGCCAGCCATAGTTGAGCCCAGGCTCGGGCCGGTTCACCTCGTCGCCGCCGCGTGCGCCATGCGACAGGGTCCAGAGCTGGCCGGTCTCGTCCAGCGCCGCGCCCTGGATGTTGCGATGTCCGATGGACCAGATCTCGGGCAGCGCGCCGCCGGCGACATAAGGATTGTCGCCCGGCACGCCGCCGTCGCGGGTGATGCGGATCACTTTGCCCACGTGACTGTCGGGGTCCTGGGCCATGTCGCGCTCGCCCCGGTCGCCGGTGGTGACGAACAGCGTGCCGTCGGCCGCCTCGACGATCCGGCTGCCGAAGTGACGCCCGCCCGACAGCGCCGGGGTCTGGCGAAAGATCACCGTGACGTCGCCGAGGGCGGCGGCCTCGCGGTCCAGAACGGCGCGGACCACGCTGGTGCGGGCGCGCCGGCCGACGGGTTCGCTGAACGACAGAAAGACGATCCCGGTCTCAGCGAAATCGCCGGCCAGCGCGACGTCCAACAGGCCGCCCTGGTTGTCGAAGGCCACCTCGGGCACACCCGAAACCTCGCGGCGCTGCCATTCTTCGTCGAACAGCCACAGCCGCCCCGGCTGTTCGGTGATCAGCGCCCCGCCACCGGGCACCGGCGCCACCGCCCACGGCAGGTCCAGCCCCGAAACGAGCGGGGTGACCGACAACCGGCCGGCCGAGCTCTCGAACTCGGCATCCGCGGCGACGCCGCGGCCCTCCATGCCAAAGATCAGGAAAAGACCGGCGCCGGCGCTGATCAGGCCGGCAAAAAGCGCGTTTCGCACCTCGATTTCTCCTATTTTCCGCCGCGACAAGCTGGCAACTCTTCATATATAGTGCACCGCAGCACGAGACGGAGAGGGCCGGGCCAAGTCCGGCGCCCTGCAGCTCGGGCGACGCGCTGAATGCGTACGTAAGCCGAAGTATCATCGGCGCCCGGGGACCGCCGCCCATAGGGGAACATGGGCCAGGTCGCCGCCGCCAGAACGCGAACCAGAGAGAGACAGATGGGGAATGTCGCTCGCCTGGTGGCCATCATGGCCGCTCTGCCGATCGCTGCCGCCAGTACGCCACCCTGTAGCGCGGTCACCGTTTCGGGCGCGCTTGGGGGCGACGATCCCGCCGCCGTGGGCGCGCTGGTGCCGCGCGGGTCGGGCGGCGTGGGGCTCGGCGCCATGCATGGCAGCGGGCCCGGGCCGGCCGCAGGGGCCGTGCCCTGGGCGCTGTCGCAGCGCGACGCCGCGACCCTGTTGCGCCCCACCCACGGGCCGGCCCCGATCGTCGAGGTGCCCGCCGCGCCCGTCGACCGCGGGATCGTGGGCGCTTCGCTGCCGCGCCCCGGTGCGACGCCCGTCGTGGTGATGTCGCTGATCCAGGCGCCGCTGGCGCCGGCACCGCGCGCGCTGGCCCTGCCACAGCGGGACGAGACGCCGCTGGCGGCGATGCTGCTGTTCAGCGCCGGGGTCGGCTTTCTGCTGCTGGGTCGCCCGTTCCGCGGCGACCGGGGGATCGTCTGACCGGCCCGGTCGCGACCGTCACCCCCGCAGTGGCTTCTGTCGCGACCGCCGCTGTCGCGACCGCCGCCGTCGCAGTGGCCGCTGTCGCGGCTAGCGCTGCATCAGCCGCGCGGCGTTGCACGCAAAATAGGTCAGCACGCCCGAGCAGCCGGCGCGCTTGAAGGCCATCAGGCTTTCCATCATCGCAGCCTCGCGCGCCAGCCAGCCCTGTTCGGCCGCGGCCGCAAGCATCGCGTACTCGCCCGAGACCTGATAGGCGAACGTCGGCACCCGGAAGGTCGACGACACGCGCTGACAGATGTCGAGATAGGGCATGCCCGGCTTGACCATCACCATGTCGGCGCCCTCGGCCAGGTCCGTGGCGACCTCGCGCAGCGCCTCTTCGCTGTTGGCGGGGTCCATCTGATAAGTCTTTTTGTCTCCCGTCAGCGCGCCGCTGGACCCCACCGCGTCGCGGAAGGGGCCGTAGAACACCGAGGCGTATTTGGCCGCATAGCTCATGATGGTCACGTCATGGTGGCCGGCGGCCTCCAGCGCGCGGCGCATCGCGCCCACGCGGCCGTCCATCATGTCCGAGGGACCCATCACATCGGCGCCCGCCTCGGCCTGCACCAGGGTCTGGCGCACCAGCAGCTCGACCGTCTCGTCGTTCAGGATGCGCCCGCCGCGGACCAGCCCGTCGTGGCCGTCGCTGTTGTAGGGGTCCAGCGCCACGTCCAGCATCACGCCCAGGCCCGGGTGCGCCGCCTTGACCGCCCGCGTCGCGCGACAGACCAGGTTGTCGGGGTTGTAGGCCTCGGCCGCGTCCGGCGTCTTTAGCCGCGGGTCCGTGTAGGGGAAGATCGCGATGCACGGGATGCCGAGCGCCGCAGCCTCGCCCGCCGCCGCGACCAGCCGGTCGATCGTCAGCCGCGCCACGCCGGGCATCGAGGCGATGGGCTCGGCGCGGTCCTCGCCGTCGATCACGAAGCAGGGCCAGATCAGGTCGGCCGGCGTCAGCACGTTCTCGGCCGCCATGGCGCGCACCCAGGGACCCTGGCGCAGGCGCCGCGGCCGGGCGGCGGGGAACGGGGCGGGGATGCTGCCGCTGGCGGTGGCGGCGCTCTCGGCCGTCGGGGTGCCGGCGGGCGAGGGGGGCGTGGTGGTCAGCATGGTCCTGGCCTCGGCGGGCGGCTGAAGGCGACTGCGCGGGCCTTGACGCTCGCACGCCAGAGCGCGACAGGGCAACACGGCGCAAGGTCGGGCAACCGCGGCCGGCACGCTCTGGGACGACTGGTCGCGACGGGTGCGCGCAGGGTGGGCCTGGGGCGCAGTCGGGCCGATTGGGGCTATTCGAGGCAGTCGGGAGAGACGGCGATGGGGGCGAGCACCGCGGCCGCGGCGCTGGAGGCTGGCGAGATCCTGTTCGAGCGGCGCGGTCACCTGGGCCTCGTTACGCTGAACCGCCCCAAGGCGCTGAATGCGCTGACCCACGGCATGGCGCTGGCGCTGCATGCCAGGCTCGATACCTGGGCCGCCGATCCGGCGGTGGCGGTGGTGGCCATCCAGGGCAGCGGTGAGCGCGCGTTCTGCGCCGGGGGCGATATCCGCGCGCTCTACGATGCCGGCGCGCCGGGGGGCGAGCGGGGCCGGGCAAACTTCGCCTTCTACGCCGACGAATACCGCCTGAACGCCGCGATCCGCCGCTTTCCCAAGCCCTTTGTCGCGCTGATGGATGGGATCGTGATGGGCGGGGGCGTCGGCGTCTCGATCCACGGCAGCCTGCGCATCGCCACCGAGCGCACGGTGTTCGCGATGCCCGAGACCGGGATCGGCCTGTTCCCCGATGTCGGCGCCACCTGGTTCCTGCCCCGGCTGCCCGGTGCGACGGGACTGTGGCTGGGCCTTACGGGCGCGCGGCTGAAGGGGCACCAAGCGGTGCAGGCCGGCATCTGCGACTATCTGCTGCCCAGCCACCGGTTGGACTGGCAGCTCGACTGGCTAGCCGAAGGGCGGTGGCAGAGCCCGCCCCAGGGTCGCGATCTGGACCTCGCCTTTCCCCAGACCGGCCCCCAGGACCATGTACGCCAGCGAGGTCTCGCCGATCAGGCGTCGATCGACCGCTGTTTCGCCGCCGGCAGCGTGGAGGGCGTGCTCGACCGTCTGGCCGGGCTCGGCACCGACTGGGCCGAGGCGCAGGCCGCGGCGATCGCCGCGAAATCGCCCACCTGCACCGCGCTCACGTTCCGCCAGCTCCGCGCCGGGGCGACGCTCGACTTCGCCGCGTGCATGGCGCTCGAGTACCGATTGGCGCGCTTTTGCATGACCCATCCCGACTTCTACGAAGGCGTGCGCGCGGCGATCATCGACAAAGACGGCCGCCCCGCCTGGTCGCCCGCCACGCTGGCCGCCGTCGACCCCGCCGTGCTGGACGGCGCTTTTGCCGAGATCGGCGATGCCGAACTGACGCTGTAACGCCCCGCTCGGCCGACCTTGGCGCAGACCCAGCGCGCCGCTCGCGCCGCCGTCGCCCCACCCCATGCCCCGGCCCCGCGGCCGCCACCGGCGACCGCCACCGACAGCCACCGTGCGACGACCACCGTGCGAGGACCACCGTGCGAGGCCCCGCAACGACAGCCACCGTGCGAGGCCCCGCAACGAAAGCCACCGTGCGAGGCCCCGCACCGACAGCCACCGTGCGAGGACCCGCACCGACGGCCACCGTGCGACGACCCGCGCCGACGGCCACCGTGCGAGGACCCGCACCGACTGCTACCGGGCGACGGCAGCCGTGCGACAACCCAGCTTGGCCCGCCTGCGCGACGTACAACCCGGCGACCCTGGGCCAGCTGCAATCAGCCGACCCGAGTACGGTGGCGATCCGCCCGTGCCGACGCAGGTCGCCCGCGGTCGGTAGGGTCGAGAACTCGCCAAGCCCGCGTTCAATCTCTGCGCGCAGCATCATTGCGCGGCCCGGCAGCGCATCGCCCGGTCCATGCCTGCCCGCGAGCCCAACGCCGGACCGTTGCCGCAGCGCTGCGCGATCCCGTACCCCTGGCCCCAGGGTGCGCGCGTGACTTCCGCAATCCCCACCTGGACCCTCCGCCGGGACCCGCCACAGTTTCCATCACCCCGCCCCGCCCTTCTGCCCCGCGACCCGGCCCCGGCCCACGCCGCCGCGTTGCCCCGCCACCCTGTCCCGCAACGCCGCCCCGCCAGCCCAACCCACCGCATCGGCCCGCCACCCGGGCCCGCCACCTCGGTGTGCCGCATTGGCCTGCCACTCGGGGATGCCGCATGGGCCCGCCACCCGAGCCGGCCGCATCGGCCCGCCACCCGGGCCCGCCGCGTGGGCTCGCCCCCCAGGTTCGCCGCATGTGCCCGCCACTCGGGTACGCCAATCGGGTATGCCGCATGAGCCCGCCGCATGGGCCGATCGCATGGGTCCGCCCAATGGGGCGGCCGCCTGGGTCCGTGGCATCTGCCCAAGCGGCCAGTGTGCCGAACGGGCCCGCCAACTGGGTGCGTCATCTGGCTTGCCCGCCGCGTCGGTTGATTGGGGCGGTGGAGCGGGCTTCTCCAGGGCGGCTTTGGGAGGGGTGCCTTGGCAGTGTCGCTCCGCATCGCCGCTCGGCTGGGCGGCGTGGGCGTGCTCCGGACTGCAGCGGCAGCCTCGGTTGCCGGGCGGGCCAATCGCATGGGCCCGCCACTCGGGTATGCCGCATGGGCCGGCGCATGGGCCCGCCACTCGGGTATGCCGCATGGGCCGGCGCATGGGGCCGTGGCATCGGCCCAAGAGGCAAGTGTGCCGAACGGGCCGGCCAACTGGGTGCGTCATCTGGCTTGCCCGCCGCGTCGGTTGATTGGGGCGGTGGAGCGGGCTTCTCCAGGTGGTCTGTAAGAGGGGGGCCTTGGCGGGGTCGCTCTGCATCGCCGCTCGGCTGGGCGGCATGAGCGTACTCCGGACTGCGGCGGCAGCCTCGGTTGCCGGGCGGGCGGAGCGCATGGGCCCGCCACCCGAGCCCGCCACTCGGATATGTCGCATGGGCCGGCGCATGGGGCCGTGGCATCTGCCCCAGTGGCCGGTGTGCCGAACGGGCCCGCCAACTGGGTGCGTCATCTGGCTTGCCCGCCGCGCCGGTTGATTGGGGCGGTGGAGCGGGCTTCTCCAGGGGGCCTGTGGGAGGGGTGCCTTGGCAGTGTCGCTCCGCATCGCCGCCCGGCTGGGCGGCTTGAGCGTGCTCTGGACTGCGGCGGCAGCCTCGGTTGCCGGGCGGGCCGAGCGCAGCGGTCGGCTGCAGGGCGGGGTCGGCGGGGCGGGGTCGGCG
>JBCCMW010000097.1:0-11521 GCA_039026175.1 Pseudomonadota bacterium | reverse complement strand
GCTGGAAAACCCCTAATTATACGGCGCGCGATTTGATTAGAAAATAGAAACATGGTCAATTGAATCCATCACAATTTCAAGAAGATCTTACATTTTTTTGTTGCTCGTTAGTCAGGTTAGGAAATTTCTAAGTTGTATTCAATTGCAAAATGGTACACGGTAACATTTTTTGGAACCGACGGCTAAGGATCTACACGCGACCGCTTTAACCGTGGTGAGGACGCACGACCTTGACCTATTGCGTAGCGCTGAAGCTGGATGCGGGGCTGGTGTGCCTGGCCGACACGCGCACCAACGCCGGCGTCGACAACGTCTCGCGCTACGGCAAGATGTTCACCTGGACCCGGCCGGGCGAGCGGGCGATCTGCCTGATGACCGCCGGTAATCTGTCGATCACCCAAGGGGTCGTCACCGCCATCGACACCGCGCTGAAGCGCCGGGCCGCGGGCGAGGACGACGTCGACACCGTGCTGTCGGTCGAGAGCCTCTATGGCGTGGCCGAGCTGGTCGGCGGGCACATGGCCGCGATGCAGGACAAGTACCGCGACGCGCTGGCCGGCCAGGGGCAGGCCGCCGACGCCGCGATCCTGTTGGCCGGGCAGCGGCGCGGCGGCGACCACCGGCTGTTCATGATCTACAGCCCCGGCAACTTCATCGAGGCGACGGCCGAGACGCCGTACTTCCAGATCGGCGAGCACAAGTACGGCAAGCCGATCCTGGACCGGGTGATCACGCCGTCCACGCCCATCGCCCGGGCGCTGAAGGCGGTCTACGTGTCGATGGACTCGACCCTGCGCTCGAACCTGTCGGTGGGCATGCCGCTGGATCTGGCGGTGCTGCGGGCGGGCGAGCACAGCTTCGCGCTCCGCCGCCGGATCGAGGAGGGCGACCCCGAGTTCACCGATATCTCGGAGCGCTGGTCCCGCGCGCTGACCGAGGCGTTCGGCTCGATCCCCGATATCGCCGGTCTCTGACCCCCGCCGCCCGGCGCCCGGCGCCCGCGGCCCAGCGCCCGCTGCCCGCCGCCCGCTGCCCGGCGCCCGCTGCCCGGCGCGCATGGCAGCGTATGCGCTGCAGGGCCGATCGCCCGGCGGACGGTGGCCGGGCGCCCCCAGATGCAACCCATCGCCAGAAACCCCAAACCACCGACGGGGCGGGCCACGTTACGGTGGGGGTAAGTTTCTTGCGACGTGAAGGCCACGGAATGCTTAGACGTGTGATGTCGGCTCTGGTGGCGGCAGTGCTCGCCGCCGGTTGGGCCGGCACGGCCTCGGCCGCGGGCGACTATGCCCGGGCCGAGAAGGTGGGCAAGCCCGACCTCTCTCTGCTCTGTCCCAAAGACAGCCGCTGGTCGCCGCTCGGCGGGGGCACCTGTTTCAGCTGTCCCAGGGGCGGGCTGATGGTCGGCGGGCGCTGCAACCGCATGCTGCCGGGCAAGAAGACCGTCGCCCGTTTGGCCTATACCCGCACCAAGCCGTCGCAGTGGCTGTGCCGCCCCGGGACCTTCAAGCTGAAGGGCACGCGCGACTGCTATCGCTGCCCCCGCGGCCACCTGCACAACCCGCTGCTGTCGCCGCGCCAGCGTGGGGTGTGCTTCACCCTGCCCAAGGCCAGCGACTATGCGGCCACGGCGCTCCCGGCGCCCAACATCGCGGATCTGGCCAAGCCCTCGACTTGGGCCGTGGGCGTTCTGACTTCGGGGTGCACCGGCTATGGCCCGGGCGCTATCCTCTCGCCCGCCGACGGCGGCAGCTGCTGGCAGTGCCCTGCCGGCCACCCGGTGCGCACGCGCCAGCTGATCAAAAGCCCGCGGGCCTGTGCCTCGCGCGTCTGCGGCGGCGAGGGCGAGCGGCCCTGTTACTGGCGCGAGCGGCGGCCCGCCTGCGACGACGGCCTGTCGCGCGATTTCTTCGAGAACGAGTGCCGCCAGCGCGCCAAGCTGAGCTGTCGCCCCCTGCTGGGCGCGGTCGCCAAAATGCGCGAGGCCTCGATCGCGGCCAAGCGCGCCGGCAAGACGCTGTCGCAGGGTGCGCTGGACAAGATCCCGGGGCTGAAGCCGGTGATGAGCTTCGTACGCCGCACCATCGAGGACGCACAGGCCCAGGTCGGCAAGGTCGCGGATGCCCTGCCCATGGACCGCGCGCTGGCGGATCTGGACCGGCTGTTCCCGACGCCCCAGGCGGTGGCCGACGCCGAACGGATCATGACCGGCATGGCCGACAGCCAGGAGGCGCTGGTCGCTGCGATCCTCGACGCCGACAGGGTGTGCCAGGGCGATCTGTCCCAGGTCGAACGGATCCTGGGCGACATCATCGTGGCCGAGGGACCGCGCCGGACCGACTGGGCCGACCTGCTGCCCAGCCTGGTGGGCGCGGCCCATGCCTCGACCCCCCAGCAGGGGCTGGGTGCGGGGTTCACGGTGTCGACCTCGGTCGCGCTACCGATCTACGGCGTCAACGTGCCCGTCACGCTGGGGATCGAGGCGAACGTCCGCGCCAACCAGAACGACGAGCCGGAGGGCGCGCTGTTCTTCTCGATCGGGCTGGATGTGCTGCTGCTGCCGCCCCCCTCGCCATTCCAGAGCTCGGTCGGGCTCTACGGCGCGGTGCTGCCGCCGGTGCGCCGCGACTGCCCCAGCGTCGGCGGGCAGCTCACGATCGCCAACACCGGCGGGCTGAGCTTTAACTGCGGCGGCGTCTCGTCGGTCTATGCGCTGCTGCCGCGCCCGGGGGTCAAGGTCAAGCTGATCGGCACGGATGTGCTGAAGCAGGCGCTGCCCGGCGGCGTGGGCCAGATCGCAGCGCCCGAGACCGCGTACCGCCCCACCCCCGCGTACGACGGCGCCGAGCTCGGGCTGGAGATCGGCGCCAACATCGGCGTGCAGCTCCTGGGGCGCGACACCACCCCAGCGCTGCCCAACTGACCGCGCCGGTGGGGCAAGGTGACGCAAGCGTTATGCAACGTCCAGCGACTGCCGCCCGGCAGCGCACCGTGAAAGCCGCAGCGCCCGTCTCGGCGCTACCATAGATGGAGATAACCTGTGTTTAGGTCCTTTGCGCTCGCTCTGGCCTCGGCTTCGCTGGCGGTCGCGCTGTCCGCCACCACGGCCGCCGCAGATCAGTACGCGCGGGCCACCGAGCTCGGGAAACCCGATCTCTCGATCCTCTGCCCCAGCGGCAGCACCTACGACGCGCTCGGCGGCGGCTGTTTTAGCTGCCCCTCGGGCGGCGTCTATGCGCTGGGCCAGTGCACCGGCGCGCGGCCGGGCCGCACGACGACGGCGCGGCGCAACTACAAGCGAAGCGGCCCATTCGACCTTTTGTGCAAGCCTGGCACGTTCATCAAGCCCGGCAGCGCCTGGTGCTACGCCTGTCCCCGCGGCCACATTCACAATCCCGCGCTGGCGGTCGACAAGCGGGGCGTCTGCTTCACGCTGCCCGCGCCATTTTCCTACAAGGCCCGCAAGGACGAGACGCTGACCGTGGATCAGCTCATCAATCCGCGCGTCTGGGTCGAGGGCGTCTCGACCCTCGGCTGCGGCCAGCACGGCAGCCGGGCTTTCCCCGATCTGGTCAACGGCGGTTCCTGCTGGGCGTGCCCGGCCAGCCACCCGACGCGCACCCTGCAGCCCGTGACAGGCCCCAACGCCTGTGCCCGTGCGTCGTGCGGCGCCGAGGGCGAGCGGCCCTGCTATGTGTGGGAGCGCGTGCCTTCGTGCCGCGACGGTCTGGCCCAGGACTTCATCAAGAACGCGTGCGTCCCGCCGACCAACATCGCGTGCCGGGCGATGGTGGGCGCGGTGCGCGACCTGCGCCGACTGTCCGAAGAGGCGCGGGCCCGGGGCGATGCGCTGACGCAGGGCGCGCTCGACAGCTCTCCGGCGCTGAAGAAAATCGTCGAGTTCGCGGGCAATGCCGCCGGGCAGGCCGAGGCGCAGGCCGCGAAGATGGCCGCCGCGCTGCCGCTGGACCGGGTGTTGGGCGATCTGGACGGGATCTTCGCCGATCAGGCCCGCGTGCGGGCGATGGAGGCCGCGCTGCAGCACTTGCTGGACCGCCACCAGCGGGTGCGCGACATGCTGCTGGACCCCGACGTGGTATGCGGCGACCCCGAGGCGCTGGAGCGGGTGCTGGGCGAGGCACTGGCCGCGGCCGACGAGGCTCATCGCCTGCACCAGGGCGGCGGCGTCACCTTCGGCTCGCTGTTGTTCCCGGCTGCGCGCGCGGATGCGGCGTCGGACGCCGACGTCGGCGGCGCATCGGTGTCCTATGCCCAGACGATGTCGCTGCCGCTTGGCAACGTAAACGTTCCCTTCTCGGTGGGGATCGAGGCGGTGGGCCGCAACGTGGGCGGGCGCACCAGGCTGTCGGTGCACATGGTCGTGGGCATGGACATCCTGCGCCTGCCGCCAATGAAGCCGTTCGAGGCGTCGGGCGGGATGACCATCGCGGTCTCGCCCACGGCGGCGAACGACTGTCCAGCGGTGGGCGGGCAGGTGACGCTCGCCGCGTTGGGCGGCATATCTTTCGACTGCAAGGGGCTGACCAGCTTTTACATCACGCCCACCAGCATCGGCGACAAGGTCGAGCTGACCAAATTGGTGTCGGTGCAACAGCTCCTGCCCAGCAGCGTGGGCAGCATGGCGGCGCCCGAAAAGCAGACAGGGCGTGATTTCGGCAAGCATGCCGCCCTGGAGATCGGCGCCAACACCGGCGTGCGCATCCTGGGTAGCCAAGGTCGGGCGTTCATGCCGCAGTAACGGGTCCGCGGCGTTCGGCGCCGCGCCATCCACCGAGGTCGGCCCTTGCGTTCGGAACGTGGGGGTCGGCCTGTGCCTAGGACAGCGCCTCCTGCAGCCGGCTGGTTGCGACGGCCAGCACCAGACTGACGATCACGCCCTTGAACCCGGTCCACAGCGGCTTGGCGACGGGCCAGCTCGACAGCGAGGTGAGCTGCTGTAGCGCGGCCAGGATCTTCTGGCTCTCCTCGACCCGGGCCAGGGCGTCGCCGCTCTGCCCTGCGACGGTCAGCCGGGACTTCAGCGCCTGGATATCGGGCTCGACCACGCGGGCGCGCCAGGCCGCGATTTCGGCATTAAACCACAGCATCGGCACCATGAAGCCGGCCACCAGGATCGCCAGCCCGAACGCCACCAGCGCGAGAAACAGCGGCTGCCAGGCCTGGTACCCCGGATACTGCGGCATCAGCCACAACCAGACGATCAGGTACGCCAGCGGCAGCCAGATCACCGAGGTGTGGATCAGGAAATAGCGCCCGATCGGCCCGGCGCCGCCGGCGCCGTCGGGGTGCGCGCCGTGCAGCGACAGGTGCACCCCCCGCGCCCGCAGCCGGTTGCCGATGCGCCCGTGCGAGACGATGCGCGCCAGGCGTCCGCCGACCAGCACGGCCGAGACCATGCTGGCCAGCGAATGCTCGTCCGCCAGCCACTGGTCGCCCTTTACGCTGGCATAGCCGATGGCGATCATCACGCTCAGCACCACGATCACCGCGGCATAGATCGCGAGCTTGCCCCGCTTGCCGGCCTTGGGGTCGTCGAGCGTCGACTGCGACGTGTCGAGCAGGCCGCGCCGCTCCCAGTCGGCGATCACCTCGGCCTCGTCACGCCCGGTCAGCACGTGGACCACCAGACCCAGGATCACCGTCAGAAACCCGGTGAACATCATCGGGTCGCAGCCCAGCCAGCCATAGCCCGCCTGCAGGCAGCGTTGCTGGCCGATCAGCGTCTCTTCGGCCCTGCCGTAGAAATCCAGGAACCAGACCAGCATGGCGACAAAGGTCGCCGTCCAGAGCCCGCGCTCCACCACCGTGCGTGTCATGCGCCCACCCCGGCCGGAACTGCCGCTGGAGCAACATGACAGGCAGGCGCGGCGCTGTCACCGCCCGCGAAGGCGGGGTCGGGCAAGGCTCAGCGCGGCGAACGCTTGGCCAGGATCCGCTGCAGGGTGCGGCGGTGCATGTTCAGCCGGCGGGCGGTTTCCGACACGTTGCGGTCGCAAAGCTCGAAGACGCGCTGGATATGTTCCCACCGCACCCGGTCGGCCGACATGGGATTTTCCGGCGGCTCCGGCTTTTCGGCCGGCGAGGTCAGCAACGCCTTTTCCACATCGTCGGCGTCCGCGGGCTTGGCCAGATAGTCGACGGCGCCGATCTTGACCGCGGCGACGGCGGTGGCGATGGCGCCATAGCCCGTCAGCACCACCGAGCGGCAGTCCGGGCGCGTCTCGTTCAACACCTCGACCACATCCAAGCCGTTGCCATCCTCCAGCCGCAGGTCGATCACGGCATAGGCCGGCGGCTTGCCCCGCGCGATGGCCATACCTTCCTCGACCGTGCCGGCGGCCAGCGGCGCGAAGCCCCGCTTCTCCATCGCGCGCTGCAACCGCGTGCGAAACGCGGTGTCGTCGTCGAGGATCAGAAGCGAGTTGTCCGTACCGATGCTGCCCTCGGGCATGCCGTTCCCTCCGCGATATCACGGCCGGCTAGGTGAGGGTGATTGCGCAACTGTCAACGCCGCCGCCACAGGGTGCGGCAACGTGGTCACGACGACGGGTCGCCGTACCCCGCCGAGATGATCGTCTTCACGTCCGCCGCGATGCTTTCGATCGTCTGCTCGCCGCGGAACAGAAAGCGCGAGCGGGCGTCGGCGCCCACGAAGTAGATAAAGTTGGTGTGGCTCATCAGATAGTCGTCGGGCTCGCTGTCCGGCGCGTTGACCTTGTTGAAATAGAGACCCCAATCGGCGGTCATCGCCTCCAGCGTCGGCTGGTCGGGGACCAGACCCAGCATCTCGGGGTGCATGGCGTCGACGAAGTAGCTGATCGCCTCGGGCGTGTCCCGCGCCGGGTCGATGGTCACGAACACCGTGTCGATGTCGACCCCATCGTCGGCCAGCAGGCGCTGAACGTCGGCCATGCGGAGCGCGTCGATGGGGCAAACGTCGGGGCAGAAAGTATAGCCGAAATAGACCAGCGTGGGCCCGTCCAGCACCCCGTTCGCGTCGACCGTCTCGCCGGTGTGGGTGGTGACCGAGAAGTCGCCGCCCAGCGGCTTGTGGCGCATGTCGATGGTACGCCCGTCCAGCGCCAGCTCGTTCTGGGGCTGCAGCGCCAGATAGGCGCCCGCGCCCACCGCGCCCAGCACGATCAGCGCAGCGCCGCCGATCATCGCCTTGCCGAACTGACCCATGCCGCCACCGCCATTGTTTTTGCCGCCGCCCGCCATCTGTGCCTCCAGCGCCGCTGCCACCCCTGTAAAAGGCGTGCCGGCGCGCCGGGATCAAGCCCCGAGGGCCGCGAACGGGGCGATGTCGCGCAGGCGTGATCCGGAACTTTGCCTTCCGCCGCCGTCCACGCACATTCCGGGCATGCACGATGACGGCAGCCAGTATCTCTTCGACATGCGGGCCAGGGGCGACTGGGTCCGCCTGCGGACATTGATCCTGCTGCGCTGGGTGGCGGTGATCGGCCAGTCAGGCGCGGTGCTGATCGTTCAGTTCGCGATGGGCTTCCAGTTGCCCCTCGGGCTCTGCGCTGCGCTGATCTCGGCCGCGGTGGTCGCCAATCTCTTTGCGGCGCTGGTCTACCCGCCCGAGACGCGGCTCTCGGAGAACGCGACGCTGACCTCCCTCATGTTCGATCTGGTGCAGATCGTGGCGCTGCTGATGGTGACCGGCGGGCTGTCGAACCCGTTCGCGCTGCTGGTGCTGGCGCCGGTCACGATCTCGGCTTCGACGCTTCGGCTGCAGCCCACGCTGTGGCTGGGGATCGTGGCCATCGTGATGGTGGCGATCACCTCCAGCGTCTACCTGCCGCTGGTCGGGCCCGACGGTGCGGCGCTGGAGCTGCCCATCGCGTTTCGCGCGGGCTATGCCGCGGCGCTGGCCGTGGCGGTGGCGTTTCTCTCGCTCTATGCCCGGCGCGTGACGGTCGAGAGCTATGCGATGAGCCAGGCGCTCTCGGCCACCCAGGTGGCGTTGGCGCGCGAGCAGCGGCTGGCCGCGATCGGCGGCATCGCCGCGGCGGCGGCGCACGAGCTGGGCACGCCGCTGGCCACCATCAAGCTGGTGGCGCGGGAACTGGCGCGCGAGCTGGAGGACCGCGAGGAGCTGGCCGAGGACGCGCGCCTGATCCATGCCGAGGCCGAGCGCTGCGGCCGTATCATGACCGAGCTGTCGCGCTCGGGCACCCAGGATGCGCACGTGCAGCACGCGCCGATCAGCGCCGTGATCGAAGAGGCGGCCGAGCCCCACATGGGCCGCGGCGTAGAGATCCGCGTGTCCCTGGCCGGGCGCGAGTTGGCCGAGGGCGGCGGCGCTGTCGACATGCCGCTGGTCTGGCGTCGGCCCGAGCTGATCCACGGCCTGCGCAATCTCATCCAGAACGGCGTCGACTTCGCCCGCAGCACCGTGTGGATCGACATCGCCGCCGACGAGACGCGCCTGTCGCTGGTGATCGGCGACGACGGGCCCGGCATCGACGCCGAAATACTGCCCCGCCTCGGCGAGCCCTATGTCTCGAGCCGCTCGCACGAGCAGCGCCACGTGGGCGTCGGCGGGCCCACCGGGGCGCGCGACGACGGGTACGAGGGGATGGGTCTGGGCGTGTTCATTGCCCGCACGCTGTTGGAGCGGACGGGCGCGGTGCTGCGCTTCGACAACGCGCGGGGCGGCGGCGCGGGGCTGCCCGAGGGCGGCGCGCCGGCTGGCGCGACGGGCGCGATCATCGCCGTGACCTGGCCCAAGGGCGCGATCCGGATCAGCAAGGCCGACAGCCGCCGCGGCCTGGACGGCACCCCCGATCCAACGGCCGGCAGCCCACCGGGGCCCGCAGCGTCGGCCGCGGCCCGCGTCTGACCGCCTGCAGGAGAGTGTCGCCCCGAATTCTCTACCTGCGGGTAGAATGCATCCGATCCTGCCCAAAAATGGCTTTTGACGCATGTTGTCATGCGCGACGGTGAAGATTAACCGGCACGTGTTTGTCTGCCCTGGTCCTGGGGCGGCGCGACATCCAGGGACGGCGCTTTGTTCGATCTGCTCACGATCATCCTGTTGATCATGGCGGCCATTGCCGCCGTGGCCGGCTATCGGGCGATCGCACTTTCGCATTCGCTGGCGCACGAGCGGCGGCGCGTGGCCGACTTGACCGCCGGCATCGTGTTCCGGGCCGAGGGCGAGCGCATCCTCGATCTCAGCCGCGAGGCGACGCGGCTGACCGGTGCGGTCACCGGCACGTCGCTGCGCGAGGTGCTGGGCGAGCAGTTGGCCGACGGGCGCGAGGAGGCGTTGTCCGCCGTCGACCAGTTGATCGACCGGGGCCAGCCCATGCGGCTGCTGGTATCCGACCGCAGCGGTGCGCCCTACGAGCTGTCGGGCCGTCCCAAGGGCGGCGAGCTGATCGTCACGCTGTCCGACGCCTCGCTGATGGTGACCGAGCTGCGCAAGAGCCAGGCGCGCATCCTGGCGCGCGAGCGGGCGCTGGAACTGGGCGGCCACGAGCGCCGGACGATGAGCGCGCTGCTGGACGCAGGCGCTGCCATCGCCTGGCAGCGCGCCGCCGACGGGTCCATCGCCTGGTCCGCCGGCAGCGTCGCCACGCGCCAGGGCAACGTGTCGGCAACCCAGACCACGCAGCTGTTGCGCGCGCGCCCGGGCGATGCCGAGCCGGACGAGACGGGGATCGTGCGCACCCGGCTCGAAATTCTGCCCGCCGGCGCGATCGAGCCGCTGCCGCTGCAAGTGATCGAGGCCCCGTCCGAGGGCGGCGGCGCCTCGGGCCTGGCGACCGACGCCACCGTGGCGGCGCAGGCCGAGCGCACGCTGGGCCGCTTCGTGCAGACGATGACCGAGACGTTCGCACACCTGACAGCGGGTCTTGCGATCTTCAGCCCCGAGCAGAAGCTGGTGCTGTTCAACCCCGCACTCGCGCAGCTCCTGCAACTGGACCCGGCGTGGCTGGCCAACCGCCCGTCGCTGCGCGATGTGATCGACGCGCTCCGCGCCAACCGCCGCGCGCCCGAGACCGGCGACTTCCACGGCTGGCGCGCGCGCATCCTGGCGCTGTTCGACCAGCCCGAGCGGGCGGACTTCGACGAGGTCTGGCACCTGGCCGACGGCACCAACATCAAGGTGCTGGCCCGCCCCCACCCGCACGGCAGCCTGGCCTTCGTGTTCGACGACATCTCGGACCGGGTGCGGCTGGAGCAGCGCTTCCGCCAGTCCATCGACCTGCAGGAGGCCACGCTCGACCGGCTGGAGGAGGGTCTGGCCGTGTTCGGCACGGATGGCCGGCTGCAGATCGTCAACGACGCGTTCAACCGCATCTTCGGCACCGACGAGCAGACCGTCTATCCCGGCCGCCACGCGCGCGAGATCGTGCAGCTCTGCCGCGACCTGACCGTCGAGACCGAGGTCTGGGACCGCGTGACAGGGTTTATCACGTCCGAGGAAACCCGAGGCGCCTGGTCCGAGCGGCTGACGCTGGGCTCGAACCGCACGCTGCGCATCCGGCTCGCCCCGCTGCCGGGGGGTGCGACGATGATGATGGCCATCGACATCACCGACAGCGAGCGCTTTGCCGAGGCGCTGCGCGAGCGCAACTCGGCGCTGGAGAGCGCCGAGGAAATGCGCACCGCCGTGCTGGACCAGGTCAGCCACCGGCTGCGCACGCCGCTGAACACCATCTTCGGGTTCGGCCAGTTGCTGAACGACCCGCGCTTCGGCCACCTGACCGAACGCCAGCGCGAGTATGCGGCCGGGATCCTCGAGGCGTCGGGCCAGCTGCTGGACACCATCGACGAGGTGACGGACCTCGCCTCGCTACAGCCCGGCGACCGGCCCGACACCGGCGGCGACCCGGGGCTGGACGACGCGGTCGAACTGGCGCGCTCGCTGCTTGAAAAGCGCGCCGGCGAGGCGGGGGTGACGCTGCGCGCCGATCTCGGCACCGAGAACGTGGCCGTGGTGTGCAACCCCTCCACCCTGCGCCAGATCGTGTTCAACATGGCGGCAGGTGCGCTGCACCGGGCGCTGCCGGGCTCGACCGTGCAGATAACGACGTCGATCCCGCGCGAGGACCGGGTGGCGCTGAGCGTGACCGAGCGGCCGCGCGCCACCCCGTCGTCCGAGGCCGAGGATCGGCGGAGCGAGGCCGACCAGGCGACCGCCGCGCTGCAGCTGACCGGCCGGATGGTCGAGGCCGAGGGCGGGACTTTCAGCTACGGACCCAGCCGGCCGGCCCCGGGCGCCACCCGCGGCGGAGGCGCCGCGATCGGCGAGATGTGCGCCGTGGCGACCTTCAAGATTTCGGGCGAGACGATGGGTCTGGACACCGCCCCCATCCCGACGGCGCTGCGCTCCTGACCTGCGGGTTTTGCGGCACGGCGCGCGGCCATCGCCCCGTCCCGCTGCCGTGCCCGCCGCCCCAGTCCACAGCCCTCGCCCGCCGCCCCGGCCCGCCGCCCCGGCCCGCCGCCCTGGCCCGCCGCCCTGGCCCGCCGCCCCGGC
>JBCCMW010000096.1:0-11574 GCA_039026175.1 Pseudomonadota bacterium | reverse complement strand
GCCGCGGCCCGGGCCGTCCCGTCCGCGTCGCCCAGTTTGCGCGACAGGTGCATCGCCGAGCTCAGCCGCCGGCGCGCCCGGTGAGGCGTCTCGCGCGCCAGATCGACGAGGCCGGCGGCCAGCAGTGCCTTGGCCCGTTCGGCGCTGTCGCGCGGCGCGGCGGTCAGCGCGCCCGCCGCCAACGTCACGGCCCGCCCCAGCGCGGCCTTATCGCCCACGTCGCGCTCCAACGCCGCCAGCCGGCGCAGCGCGCGCGACAGGGCAGGCCCGTCGCCCTCGGCACGGTGGTGCGCGGCGGCGGCGTAGAGCAGGCCCCGCGCCCGGTCGCGCGCCTGTCCCTCGGCCCCGGCGGGCTCGGCCCCGGCGCGGCAGGCCTCGGCCAGCGTGGCACCCAGCGTTTCGGCCAGCGCGGTGCGCAGAGCAGGCGGCGTGTCGGCGTCCAGCGCGGTACGCGCGGCGACCAGCGCGTCGCGCCGGCGGGCGACATCGTCCGGATGGGCGGCGTTTTCGGTGGCGTCCAGCAGGGCCAGCAACGCGTCGCCGCCGGCGCCCAGGTGCGGCGCCAGGCCGAGAGCGCGGAGCCTGTCGGCCGCCGTCGGCCGCTCGGCCGACCCCCGACCGCCCTGCTGGGGACGGTCCGCGGCGCGCCCGCGCGCCGTCGCCCGGGACCGCGCCGGTGATGAGGTGCTGTGCGGTGCAGTCTCGGACGGCGGCATGGGGCCTCGCACTCAGGCTAAGCGCGAGGCTAGGGACGGCGGCGCCGCCAATCAACGCTAGGTTGCAATCGCAGCCCCACTGCGCGCATTGCGCGAAGCGTTTTGCGGGGCCGCGCCATGGTCTAGTGCCTGGGTCCGCGGCGGATCTGGGCGGCCAGTGCGCGGCGCAGCGCGCCCTTGGCGTCGCGGATCGAGGCGTTGCGCGGCAGCTCCAGCTCGGCGCGCAGGGCGGGATCGGCCAGCAGGGCCGCCTGTCCGCGCTCGAGCCCCAGCTCCGTCGTCACCGCCCGCGCCGCGAGGTCGAGCAGCGCGTCGCGGTCTCCCGCCGAAGGCGTCTGAACCTCGAAGCACGCGAAGCGGCTGATCAGCGGCGCCGGCACCCGGCCGAGATCGTTGGCCGTCGCGATCCATACCACGTTTGACACGTCCACCGAGGTCAGCAGGAACTCGTCGAACAGCGTGCTCGCCGAGGTCGGCTCCAGGAACGACAGCACGCCGTCGGTCCAGGCGCCGTTGTTGCTGTCCTTACTCACCTTGTCGAGCTCGTCGAGGATGATCACCGGGCTTGCGATCTTGCTCTCGGCCATCACGATGGCGGGCAGCGTGGCCGCGCCGGTGCCGTAGCCGGCCGAGGTGCCCAGCAGCGTGCGCGCATCCGACGAACCGCCGAGCCCGACCAGCCGCATCGACACGCCCATCGCAGCCGCGATCGTGCGGGCCAGGTAGGTCTTGCCGGTGCCCGGCGGGCCGTACAGCAGGATCGGCGGCGGCCGGAAGCACGGCGCGTCGACAGCGCGTTGCAGCGCCAGCTCGTCCGAGAGCCAGGCGTTGAACGGTGCCATCAGCGGCGCGATGCTGTCCAGCCGGGCCTGGAACGCATCGGGATCCGGCATGTCGGGCAGCGACAGGCCCTCCCAGAGCGGCGAGAGCGCTGCGATCTTGCGGTCCACGTCGTCTTGGCCGCGGCGCTTGACGTGCGTGCACGCGCGGATCTGGCGGGGGCGGGTGTAGCGGCGGGGCGTGCGGGTCATCGGTCTTCGCTCGCTGTCGTCGGTCTCGGCCCTTGCGGGCGCGCGCTCGGGCTTGGGCGCTGGCTCGGGTTGCGGCTTCGGCTCTGCCTTGGCCTCGGCTGCCGGCCGGCCCTTGGATTGCGGCTCGTCGGCGGGCTCGTCTGCGAGCGCCGCTCCGGGCCCCTCTCCCGGCCCGTCGCCAAGTGCGTCTTCCGACGCCTGGCGCGGGGCGTGCTCGGCGTCGGCGTCGGCGTCGGCGAGGCGCTTGCCGGCGCGCGTCCGGCCTTTGCCGTGGCCTTTGCCCTTCCCCCTGCCGTGCCCGCCTGATGTCGGCGCCGCATCGTCCGGCGCGGGGTCGTCGGCCAGCGGATCGTCGAGCGTCGCCTGGGTCTCGGCGATGTGGGCCGCGATGGCCGCCTGCAGATCGGCGACGCTGTCGGTCTCGGCCGCGGTCTCGCGCGCCGCATCGCGCTCGGCGGCGGTGGCGGCGGCTTCGGCGGCAGTGTCGGTGCGCTTTGCGCTCCGGGGGGGCTTCGCCTCGGCGGTCATATCGGCCTCGTCGTCATCGAACGCGTCGTCGTGGTGGCACGAAAAACTCAGATCGTCGGGGTAGTGATCGTCGCCGGCACAGACGACGTCGAAGAACGGGTTGGTCATGGCTTTGGCCTCGCGCTCGATACGGTCTCGGCAGGGGCGCGCGCCTTAGCCTTGGGTCGGACCCTTGCTGGGTCCTTAGGCTGGCGAGCCGCCGTCCTGCGGTGCCCCCAATTGATGGGGATCGAGCGCGTGACCCGCTAACGGAGAGACCCGGGCGCTTCCGTCGCTCGCCCGGAAATCCCCGGAATGTCGGATCGTCGCAGCGGAGCCCCCGACAGGAGCCGACAGTCGCCGCCCGGGCGGCGGGCGCGGCACGGGATCAGCCCTCGACCGCCTCGCCGTAGTCTTCGAACACCGGACCGCAGGTGTCGGTCGCGAACCCGTCTTCGAAGGGCCCCGGATAGAACACCGAGCGATCGTAGCAGGCCAGCGCCGTCTCGCGCTCCAGCCGCAGGCTCCAGATGCTGGACATGTTGAACGCCACCAGCGCGACGATCGCCAGCTTGGACGCGATGTCCAGCGTCTCGGCATTGCGCCGCATCCAGCCCAGCTTCTGTGCGGCCCCGGGGCGGCCCAGATGCTCGTCCAGACGCTCCGGGTCGACCACGTCGATCTTGGCGGCGGCGAACAGCACCAGGCCCAGGAACGCGATCGCGATGTAGGTGGCAATGCGCGAGAGGTGCCCGCCCTCGGTATAGTACTCGCGCCAGATCACCTGCTGGGGCAGCTGCACCTGCGCCGCCGTCAGCGCGCGTTCGTAGGCACTGACCATCGTCTCGGTCAGCTGCATGTTCCCCGAGATGTCGATCATCCCCAGCAGAAACACGAACGGCACCAGCACGAACAGGTTGGTGTAAAAATACAGCATCACGCCAAAGCAGAAGGCCAGACCCAGCGCGATGCCCAGCGCCCGGATGTCGAAGCCGACGAGCTGATCCTCGTACTCGGGGTACGACAGCGCGATGCTCTCGATCTCCAGCCGGGTCGCGACGGCATAGGACAGCAGCCACAGCGCCAGCGCCACAAAGACGGCCTGGTCCATCACGAACCGCTGCAGGCTGACGCGCGCGCGGAACGCCGCGCCGATCTGGCGCGCCATCAACACGATCGGCAGCACCATCACGATGCCGACCAGCCAGAACCCTTCTGCCAATTCCTGCATGAACGCGACCACCCGACAGTGAAAACACCGGCACGATACACCGCGGCCAAAGACTGGCAAGCGGCGCGGGGGGCCACGGCGGGGCGGGCCCGCCGTGGGACAGATCGGCTCGGCGCCGGGCGTCAGAGGTCGATGCCCTCGCCGATGCTGAACGTGGTCTCGAAGTCGACGTACGAGAAGATCGGTGAATACACGGCAGTATCCCCTGTCTGGGATCAGGACTGCCGTGAGGATCGATTTTCCGATTTTCAGTATCTTGGAATACTATTGAGCAAAACTCAGTATCTACGGTCGATTACACTGGAAAGGACTGAGATCTGACTGTGACGTTCTGGGAATTGCCGAGTTTGGCTTGGCTGCGTTGTGCACAGACTGATTTTCTGCTCAGCATTGCTGAGTTTGGCTGAAAACGGCTGAGATCGGGGATGGCGAACATCAAAGTCGTTGAAGCGCGACAGAAATTCGACGCGCTCCGCGAGCTGGACCTCGACCGGTTCCCCAAGGTGGGGAGCCTGCTCGAGGCAATCTCCGCCGCCAGCGCGCCCTACAACGCGGGCCAACCAGTGCCGACCAAAACGGTGCAGTCCAACTTTTCCGGCGGGGCGATGAACATGGCCGTGCTGCGCGCGACCGAGGATCTGTTTGCGCTGGAGCGCGACGACCCGGTGTGGCTGCACGGCACGGCCGCGACCTTCCGCCAGGCGCTGGCGGATTGGGCCGCGGGCGACGAGGCCAAAGTCGTCGAGCGCGTGGTCGAGGCCGAGAGCGTCGACTACTGGGACGACCTGGTGACGCTGGAGATCGGCGGCGTGCAGCTCGACCGCGGACGCGCGCCGCTGGGCGCCACCGTGCCGGTGCTGGCCGAGATCCGGACGAGCGCGTCCTCCAGCGTCGGCGATCTGGCCGTGGACGTGGCGCTGACCCGGTTTCAGCTGCACGCGGGCGCGACGGCCGGCAACGGGGCCGATCCGGCCGAGTTCCGCGCCGCGCGCGACGATCCGGGGCCCGATGCGGTGGCGCGCGCGCGGGCGCCGGTCGAGATCCTGAACGAGGGCAGCCGGCGCGCACCGCGCTGGACCGTGCGGGCAGAGGGCGGCGCGGTCGAGGCGCGGCTGATGTTCGAGATCGGCGAACTGGTCGCCGTGGGCCCCGGGCAGGGCATCGAGGCGAGCGTCGTGGTCTATGCCAAGGACGTGGAGGTAAACGTGGCGCTGCCCGACGACTATTTCGCCGGCGCGGGCGGCGCCGTGCTGCCCGAGAGCGCGCGCGACAAGGTGCTGGCGGCGCTTGCCAAGAAGCGGATCCGCCGCGAGCCGGACGGGCGCGCCGTGCTCTGCCGCCATACCATCCGCTACGACAGCGACCGGCCGCTCCGCCGCGGGCTGGGTCCCGGCTAGATGGCGCGCGCCCCCCGCGACCGCGGCGCATGACGCTGCCGCTGGACGAACGCCCGGTTCGCGCGGTTCTGGACGTGCACGCGGACGGCGGCGACATGGTCGCTCTGATCGCGGCGGCCGGGCTGGATCCGTCGGCCGACCTGCAGCTGGGGGACTGGGCCCACGTGCCGTTCGACGGGGCGGATCTGTCGGGCTTCGATTTTTCGGGCGCGCGGCTCGTCGGGGCCAGCTTCGCGCGCGCCCTGATCGCCGGGGCGCGCTTTGACGGGGCCGAAGTCGAGCGTCGCCAACTGCGCGCGGCGGCCGACTGGGACGCGCATGCGGCGGGTTGGCAGCCGCGCAGCAGCGCGGCGGGCACGGCCTGGGCGGATGCGCATCTGCCCGACGGCGCCGTGTTCTCGGACGCGCCGTTCGCGCCCGAGTTGGTGGTGATCCCGCCCGGGCGCTTCGACATGGGGGCGGACGCGGCCGAGGCGGCGCGCTTCGACGTGCTCGCCGCCTACAGCGCGCGCGAGCGGCCGCGCCACGCCGCCGAGATCGCGCACCGCTTCGCGCTCGGCCGTTATGCCGTGACGATGGAGGAGTTCGACGCCTTCTGTGCCGCCAGCGGCCGGCGCAAGCCGCGCGACCAGGGGTTTGGCCGCGACCGCCAGCCCGTCATCGGCGTCAGTCACGCAGATGCACGCGCCTACTGCGACTGGCTGGGCGCGCGCACCGGTATCGCCTATCGGCTGCCGAGCGAGGTGGAGTGGGAGTATGCCTGCCGCGCCGGCACGACGACGGCCTTCTGGTTCGGCGACACGGTGTCGAGCGCGCAGGCGACCTACGATGCGGGCCAGCGGGCGGCGGGCTCGCTGCCCGGGCGCACCAGCCGCGCGCCGGTGGCGGTCGACGCGCCGGGCGCCGCGGCGAACCCGTTCGGCCTGGTCCAGATGCACGGAAACGTCGAGGAATGGTGCGCCGATACTGCGCTGCGCCCCTATCCGAAGGCGGCCGATGTCGCGCCGGCCCCTGCCGCAGGCGCTGCACCCTATCATGCGGCCGGCAGCGGACGGGCCGTGGTGCGCGGCGGTGCGTGGGTCAGCCACCCGGGCTTTTTGCGCGCCGCCAGCCGCGCGCTGCGCCCGGCCGACCGCGGCGACGACGATCTGGGCTTTCGTGTCGCCCGCGACCTCCGTCTCGGCCCCGAGGACCCCTAACGCGCCGAGCCCGGGTGCCGTCCGACCAAGCGGAATCGCGGCTGGTCGCCGCGATGCTGGATCCTGGGCGCGCGGGGCCCGCATCGCGACGGCCGCAATGGGCAAGGGACGGGCCGAGGCAAGCGCCATGCGGCTTCTGCACCGGCACCGGCACCGGCATCGGCATCGGCATCGGCATCGGCGGCGGGGGCCGAGCCATGCCCAGGACCAGCCGCTGTGCGGTCGCCCGCGGCGATCCTCGATGCGGCCCGGCGAGGCGGTCTTGGCGCGGCAGCTTTGCCACGCGCGCATGGCCGAGCGTGCGTTTCTGACGCTGGCGTGTGCGCGGCGATGCTCCTATGGTCCGCGGTGGCACAAGGACGCTGCGGCAGATGCGGCCGTGTAGCGCACAGCTGTGTCCCACGAAACGACGATCTCGGACGCGGCAGGTCGCCACGCCGTCCGGCAGGAGGACAGGGTCATGAACTATGCGCTGATACCCAACGACCTGCAGGAGGTGGTGGAGCAGGACAAGGCCCACGTCTGGCACCACCTGATGCAGCACAAGGTGTTCGAGACCGTCGACCCGCGCATCATCGTCGAGGGCAAGGGCCTGCGCGTCTGGGACCAGCGCGGGCGCGAGCACCTGGACGCGGTATCCGGCGGGGTGTGGACCGTCAACGTCGGCTATGGGCGCGCGCGGATCGCCGACGCGGTGCGCGACCAGCTGGTCAAGATGAACTTTTTCGCCGGTGCGCTGGGCACCGTGCCGGGCGCGCGCTTTGCCGAGCGGCTGATCGCCAAGATGCCGGGGATGAGCCGGGTCTACTATTCCAACTCGGGCAGCGAGGCGAACGAGAAGGCCTTCAAGATGGTGCGCCAGATCGCGCACCGCCGCCACGGCGGCAACAAGTGGAAGATCCTGTATCGCGACCGCGACTACCACGGCATGTCCATCGCTACGCTGTCGGCCTGCGGTCAGGGCCAGCGGCGCGAGGAGTACGGGCCGTTCGTCCCCGGTTTCGTGGCCGTGCCGCACTGCCTGGAGTACCGCAACCAGTACCCGGACGCCGAGCACTACGGCCAGGCCGCCGCCGACGCGATCGAGGCGGTGATCCTGCGCGAGGGGCCGGACACGGTGGGGGCGCTCTGCCTGGAGCCCATCACCGCCGGCGGCGGCGTGATCGTGCCGCCCGCGGGCTATTGGGAGCGGGTGCAGGAGATCTGCGCCAAGTACGACATCCTGCTGCACATCGACGAGGTCGTCTGCGGGCTCGGCCGCACGGGCGAATGGTTCGGCTACCAGAATTTCGGCGTGAAGCCCGATATCGTGACCATGGCCAAGGGCGTCGCTTCGGGCTACTCGGCCATCGCCGTGACCGTGACCACCGAGGACGTGTTCGACGTGTTCAAGCAGGACCACGAGGACCCGATGTCCTACTTCCGCGACATCTCGACCTTTGGCGGCTGCACCGCCGGTCCCGCAGCGGCGCTGGAGAATATGGCGATCCTCGAGGAGGAGGAGCTTCTGGCCAACAGCGTCGCGATGGGCGAGCGGCTGCGCCAGAACCTGCGGGGCCTCGCCGAGAAGCACGCCGCCATCGGCGAGGTGCGGGGCATGGGCCTGTTCTGCGGCGCCGAGCTGGTGGCGGACCGGGCGACCCGCGAGCCGCTGGACGAGAAGCTGGTCAAGGCCGTGGTCGACGACTGCATGCGCGAGAACGCGCTGATCATTGGCATGACCAACCGCTCGGTCCCCGGGTTCAACAACACGCTGACGCTGAGCCCGCCGCTGATCGCCACGCCCGACGATATCGACGAGATCACCGACGGCATCGACGGGGCCCTCTCTCGCGTCTTTGCCTGACCTGCGTCTTCGCCTGACCTGCCCCATCCGCGCATCGGCACGGCGCCGGGCCCCGAACTTGGGCCGAGCGTCGCGGCGCGTGCGTGGGTTGCGGCGGCGCCGGTGGCGATTTCCGCCGGCAGCCCGTGAAAAATCCTTGCGGATTTTCACGCCCGGTGCGTGAAATTCTGCCATGGTTTTTCATGGCATGCCTGAGTCGTCCGATCGAGAACCCCCCGCCGACCGGTCGGGTGGGCCCGAGGACCGAGCGCCCCTGCCGCCAACGGCAGGCTCGCTCGGCGGCGATCTCCGGGCGCTCCGCGCCGCGCGGGGCCTGACGCTGGGCGACATGGCCAAGGCGCTCGGCCGTTCGGTCGGGTGGGTCAGCCAGGTCGAGCGCGACATCTCCACCCCGCGGATGAGCGATATCGAGGCGATGGCCCGGGTGCTGGGCGTCTCGCGCTCGATCCTGTTCGGCGCCGCGGCCCCCAGGCCGGGCGAGGCCGGGCGCATCGTGCGCGCCGACGCGCGGCGCGTGGTGGGCGAACGCGCGCGCGGCCTGGTCGAGAGCCTGCTCTCGCCCGACCTGACCGACGATTTCGAGGTCATCCACTCGACCTTCCAGCCGGGGGCGCGCCGATCGGGCCCGATCGAGCGGCCGACCCAGGAGGTCGCCTACATCGTCGAGGGCAAGCTCGACATCTGGCTGGGCGAGGACCGCTTCACCGTGGCCCGCGGCGACAGCTTCCGCGTGCGCGGCGAGCAACTGGCCTGGGCCAACCCCTACGACGAACCCGCCGTCGCGATCTGGGTGATCGCGCCGCCCGTCTATTGAACCGCCGACCGACCGCCACCGCGACGGGCCCTGCGCCCGCCCCGCCCCTGTCCGACCCCTACTGCGCCGGCCCCCCGCCAGACCGCACCGACCCGCGCCCGAGGAGAACCGCTGATGTCCGAGATCCCGAGCACTGCCCCCGTGGTCATTATCGGCGGTGGCGCCGTCGGCACCTCGGCCCTGTACCATCTGGGCCTGATGGGCGTGAGCGGCTGCGTGCTGCTGGAGAAGAACGAGCTGACCGCCGGCTCGACCTGGCATGCCGCCGGCAACTGTCCGAACTTCAGCGCGAATTGGGCGATCCTCCAGATCCAGCGCTACGGGCTTGAGCTCTACCGCGGCCTGGCCGAGGCGGTGGACTACCCGATGAACTACCACGTCACCGGCTCGATCCGGCTGGCGCACGGGCGCGAGCGGATGCGCGAGTTCGAGCACGTCGCGGCGATGGCGCGGACCCAGGGCGTGGCGATGTCGACCATGACCAACGCCGAGATGGTCGAGAAGCACCCGTTTTTGGAGACGCACGATCTGGCCGGCGGGCTGTGGGATCCGCTGGACGGCGACATCGATCCCGCCCAGCTCACCCAGGCGTTGGCCAAGGGCGCGCGCCAGATGGGTCAGACCATCCTGCGCTTTACCCCCGCCACCGGCGTCACACGCCAGGGCGACGAGTGGGTGGTGCACACCGACAAGGGCGACATCCGCTGCGAGAAAGTGCTGAACGCCGCCGGCTACTATGCCGAGAAGGTCAGCGAGTGGTTCCTGCCCTATGGCGGGCGGCTGACGCCCATGGTGGTGATGAGCCACCAGTATTTCCTGACCGACGAGATCCCCGAGATCGCCGCCTGGACCGCCGAGGCCGGCCACAAGCTGCCGCTGATCCGCGACGTCGACAGCTCGTACTACCTGCGCCAGGACAAGAACGGGCTGAACCTGGGGCCGTACGAGCGCAACTGCCGCGCCCACTGGACCACGCCCGACGATCCGATGCCGGACGATTTCAGCTTCCAGCTCTATCCCGACGACCTGGACCGTCTGGAGTGGTACATCGAGGACGCGATGGCCCGGGTGCCGCTGCTCGGCTCGCAGGGCGTGTCGCGGGTGATCAACGGCCCGATCCCCTATGCGCCGGACGGCCATCCGATGATCGGGCCGATGCCGGGCGTGCCGAACGCGTACGAGGCGCACTCGTTCACCTTCGGCATCGCCCAGGGGGGCGGTGCGGGCAAAGTGGCGGCCGAGTGGCTGGTGCACGGCGAGACTGAGTGGGACATGTGGGCCGTGGACCCGCGCCGCTTCACCGCCCACGCCGACCGCGCCTATGCCAAGGCCAAAGGGATGGAGGTGTACGGGCACGAGTACGCCATGCACTTCCCCCACCATGAATGGCCGGCGGGGCGGGATCTCAAGCACTCGGCCGGCCACGACCGGATGGCCGCGGCCGGCGCGCAGTTCGGCGCCTACAACGGCTGGGAGCGCGCGACCTGGTACGCCAAGGCGGGCGACGACACCGGCCACGATGCGACCCAGACCTGGGGCCGCGACGGCCCCTGGGCGCCGCGCGTGCGGGCCGAATGCGAGGCCGTACGCGACCGCTGCGGCGTTATCGCGATCCCCGGCTTCTCGCGCTACAGCGTCCAGGGAGCGGGTGCGGCAGCGGCGCTGGACGCGATGATGGCGGGTCCGCTGCCCCGGGTGGGGCGCCTCGGCCTCGGCTATTTCCCCGACCGGCGGGGGCGGATCCTGACCGAGATGTCGGTGCTGCGCCTCGGCGAGGAGCGCTTCGAGCTGATCACCGCGGCGCTGGCCCAGTGGCACGACTTCGACGTGCTGAAGGACGGCCTGCCCGGGGGCGTGACGCTCGCGGATGTGACGGCCGAGCGCGAAGCGCTGCTGGTCACCGGGCCGCAGGCGCGCGAGGTGCTGTCGGGCGTCACCGATGCCGACCTGTCGCTGGGCTGGCTGACGCACCAGGAGGCGTCGGTCGCCGGCTGCCCCGCGCGGCTGGCCCGTGTGTCCTTTGCCGGCGAGCTGGGCTGGGAGGTGCATGCCGCCCCCGCCCACGTGCCCGCGATCTGGGATGCCGTCACGGCCGCGGGGGCCGAGCCGTTCGGGATGTACGCGCTGGGCAGCCTGCGGCTGGAAAAGGGCTACCGCGCCTGGAAGACGGACCTGTCGACGGACTACTCGCTGCTGGAGGGCGGGCTCGAGCGGTTCGTGCGCTTTGACAAGGCGGCCGATTTCCCCGGCCGTGCAGCGCTGCTGGCGGAAAAGCAGCGCGGTTCGGACCGGCGCGTCGCCACCATGGTGGTCGAGGCGAACGGCTGCGACGCGCCCGCGATGGCGCCGATCTGGGCCGGCCAAGCGCGGGTCGGCGAGGTCACCTCGGGCGGCTGGGGCTATCGCATCGACCGGTCCATCGCGCTCGGCATGCTGCGCGCCGACATGGCGGTGCCGGGCACGGCGCTGGAGATCGAGATCTACGGCGAGCGGCGGCCGGCGACGGTGCAGCCCGAGCTGGCGCTCTGGGATCCCGAGAACGCCCGCCTGCGGGCCTGACGGCGGTGTCCGCCGCGCGCCCTTGCGGCGCCTGACGCGCGCAGACCTGCGCGCGCCCCACCCCACCGGCACGACGAGCGAGGCGGAGGACGGCGATGGCGGCAGAGACCACGGTGGAAGAGCGGGGCGCGCGCGACGGCAGGGCGCGCGGACGCTCCGGCGGCGGGCGGGCAGGGCGCCACGCGGCGCGGGCGGCCAAGCCCGAGGGCGACGCGCGCCCCGTTCGCGCGGGCATGACGGGCGGGCGCTACGAGCCCCTGACCGGACCCGAGGT
>JBCCMW010000095.1:0-11621 GCA_039026175.1 Pseudomonadota bacterium | reverse complement strand
GGGGGGGGGGTGGGGGCGGCTGTGGGGGGGGCGCTGTGGGACCGGCCCGTGGGCGCGTATCGAAGGCCGCCGGGCCGCGGGTGCGGGTGCGCGACCCGGGCGAGCCGCCCGATCACCGCGCTGTCGTTCCGGGCCCTCGCCTTGCGCGCAGGGGAGCGAGCCTCCATACCCAATGGCAGCCCACCGCGGGTGGATCGAGCGAGGAGAGCGCCATGGACGCGCGCAGCAAGCTGCTGGACGATCTGAGCCAGCTCATGACCAACGCCGCCGGCATCGCCCAGGGCGCGCGCGAAGAGGCCGAGGCCGCCATTCGTTCGTCCGTGGACCAATGGCTCCGCGAATCGAGCCTAGTCACACAGGAAGAGTTCGAGACGGTGCGCGAGATGGCTGTCAAGGCACGCGAGCAGAACGAGGCCCTGGAAGCGCGCCTCGCTGCGCTGGAGGCTCAGCTCGCAGGCAACGCGAAAGGCGAGGCGTAAGCCACTGATCACAGTCTAGATTCCCATTTCGACAAATGGGCAGGGGGAGCTGCGACCGCATGACGTTTTTGCGGTCGACCGTCTTTTCGCTTGTGATCGATCCGTGGGGTGACACCATATCTATGGGGCGGGCGCAAATTCGCCACGACCCATGGCAACCCTTGGTGCATAGAGGGGCCGCAGATGCTCCCAGCACCAGAGCAGTAGGGGCATCAGGCATGTCGGCGATCGACCGTCCGTTCGAGAATACTGACATCCATCCCATCGACATCGTCGAAACCTTTGCCGAACAGTCGGCGTGGGATTTCGACCGGATGGGGGAGGATCAGATCGCCATGTCGGTCGAGGGGGCGTGGCGGCACTATTCGCTGTCGCTGGCCTGGTCCGAACGGGACGATCTGCTGCGCCTGATCGCCACTTTCGAGTTGAAACCGCCAGAAGGGCGCGAGAACGACATGCGCCGGCTGATCGGCGAGATCAACGACCGCATCTGGCACGGCGGCTTTTCGCTATGGCCCGACCAGGGCCTGCTGGCCTTCCGCTATGGGTTGACGCTGGCCGGCGGTGCCTCGGCCACGCCCGAGCAGATCGAGCACATGATCCTCTCGGCGCTCGCGCTGTCCGAGAAGTTCTACCCGGCCTTTCAGTCCTGCGCCTTTACCGAGATGGAGGCTGACGAAGCGCTGGAAATGGTGATCGAGGACGCCTACGGCACCGCCTGAGCGCGCCGCCTGCCGCATACTGTCCGCTTGTCGATCGCTTACCGTCCGCCGCCGAGAGCCCGCTGACGGCCCGGCACGGCGGCGGCCACGCGATCACCGGCGCAGCCGGGCGCCGCCATCGCCCGGCTGCGCGTTGCAGCTTGCCGAGGACGACCATGGACCTGCGCGATGCCGTGCAATCGCTGCTGCTGCTCGGTTGCGGCAAGATGGGCGGGGCGATGCTGGAAGGCTGGCTCGCCGGCGGCCTCGCGCCCGACCGGGTACAGGTGATCGAGCCTAACCCGGTGCCGCGGCTGACCGCGCTGGCGGGCCAGGGGCTGGCGCTGAACCCCGCCACGCCGAGCAAACCCGCCGTCGCCGTGCTGGCGGTCAAACCCCAGATGATGGGCGCGGCGCTGCCCGCGGTGGCCGGTTTCGGCGGCGGCGGCACGCTGGTGCTGTCCATCGCAGCCGGCACGCCACTGGCCGCGTTCGAGGCGGCCTTTGGGACCGGCACCCCGGTCGTGCGCGCCATGCCCAACACCCCTGCCGCCATCGGGCGCGGGATCACCGCCATCGTCGCCAATGCGGCGGCGGGCGAGGCAGGTCTCGCGCAGGCCGAGGCGCTGCTGGCACCGGTGAGCACGGTCGTGCGGCTGGATGCCGAGTCGCAGATGGATGCGGTGACCGGTGTCTCCGGGTCGGGGCCTGCCTATGTGTTCCACCTGATCGAGGCGCTGGCCGCCGCGGGCGAGGCCGAGGGACTGTCTGCGACGCTGGCGATGAGGCTGGCGCGCGCCACCGTCATCGGGGCCGGCGCGCTGGCCGCGGCGTCGTCCGAGGGACCGGACGTGCTGCGACGCAACGTAACAAGTCCGGGCGGGACGACGGCGGCCGGGCTCGACGTGCTGATGCCGGCGCTGCCCGACCTGATGCGCCGGACAGTTGCCGCCGCAGCCGGACGATCTCGCGCGTTGGCCCGGGAAGACTGAGCCCCCGCCACGACTTTCATCCGATCGCGGGCGTCCGTTGCGCTCTGAAACGGCTCTGCGGCAAGTTCGATATCTTGACTACTCGAAGTTTTTGTCGGACCTTTGCTGCGGTGCACCTTTGGGCTAACCGCGACGTCCCCAGTCCTGATTGTGCACTGCACCTAGAATCCCCTTGACGTTTATGTTGCACTGCACAATATACGCTTCGGTGGCGGCCAAAACCCGCCGTGTGTGCCCCCCGAGGAGAAGGCCGAGATGATGCACGAGAAGTTCCCCTTCACCGACTTTGAGAAGATGACCGACATGTTCAAAATGCCGGAGCTGGACAAGATGTTCGACACGGCGGCCATGCCCAGCATGGATGTCGTGATCAAGGCGCACGAGAAGAACATGAATGCCGCGATCGAGGCCAACAAGGTGGCCATGGCCGGCTACCAGGCCGTCTACAAGCGCCAGATCTCGATGGTCGAGGAGAGCATGGCGCAGGCCAAGGACGCCTTCAGCGATCTGCAGGGTCAGCCGATGACCTCGGAGCAGGCGCAGAAGAACGTCGACGCCGGGCGTATCGCCTTCGAGAAGGCCGTCAAGGACATGCAGGAGCTGACCGAGCTCAGCCAGAAAGCCTCGACCGAGGCGTTCGAGGTGGTCAAGGCGCGCTTCGAGGAGGCCATGGCCGAGTTCCAGACCATCTTCGACCAGGCGCAGCCGAAAAAGGCCGCCGGCAAGAAGTGACGCTGGGCGCAGCGGCGAGGCATGAGGGTCGCGCCCCACGGCGCGGCCTTTTTCGTCTCGAACGCCTGTGCATCGGCGGGCGTCGCCCCGCCACCGGCGCTTGCACGCCGGCGGGTCCGCGCGCTAGCAGTCCGCGATGGCCGAGATCAGCTTCGACGACTTTCTGAAAGTCGATATCCGTGCCGGCCGCGTGGTGCGCGCCGAGCCGTTCCCCGAGGCGCGCAAGCCCGCGGTCAAGCTGTGGATCGATTTCGGTCCCGAACTCGGCGAGAAGAAGACCTCGGCCCAAATCACCGCACACTATGCGCCGCACGATCTGGTCGGGCGCACCGTGCTCGCCGTGGTGAACTTCCCGCCCCGCCAGATCGGCCCCTTTATGTCCGAGGTGCTGACGCTGGGTCTCGCCGACGCCGATGGCGCCATCGTGCTGATCGGACCCGACCGTCCCGTGCCTGCCGGCGCCCGGATGCACTGAGCGACCGGGGCCCGCCCCCGCCGCATCGCGGCACCCCGGTCCCGCGACAGTCCCGCTCAGCCGGCCGGAGCGGCGTCGGCGGCCTCGCCGGCGCTGCGGGGCAGGCGCAGGGTCGCGCGCAGACCGCCCATGCCGCGGCTCTCGCCCAGCTCCAGCGTGCCGCCATGCCCGCGCGCGGCATCCAGCGCGATCGAGAGGCCGAGGCCTACGCCCGCCCCGGTGTCCTGCCCGCGCGCACCGTCGAGCCGGGTGAACGGGCGCAGCATCTCCTCGCGCCGCTCGACCGGGATGCCCGGCCCGTCGTCCTCGACCGTGAACTCGACGACCCGCCGCGACAGCCGCACCGACAGCTGCGCCCGCGAGGCATAGACCCGCGCATTGTCCAGCAGGTTTGCGATCGCGCGCTTCACCACCTGGCGCCTGAGTGCCACGGTCGGCTCGGCGCTTGCCTCGACGCTGGTCTCCAGCGCCACCTCGGCCCCCAGCCGCCGCGCCTCGGCCGCCGCCTCCTCGGCCATCGCCACGGGGTCGGTCGGTCGGGCCGGCTCGGCCGCCTCGCCGCGGGCAAAGGCCAAGAAACTCTCCAACATACGCTCCATTTCGGCGATGTCCTGGCCGATGGCCGCGGTGTCCTGGTCCGCCGGCAACAGTGCCAGCGACAGCCGCATCCGCGTCAGCGGCGTGCGCAGGTCGTGGCTGACCCCCGACAGCATCGACGTCCGCGTCTGCAGTTGCCGGTCGATCCGCGCCCGCATGTCCAGGAACGCGTGGCCCGCGCGGCGCACCTCCTCGGCACCCGACGGGCGAAACGGCAGTCGAACGCCGCGGCCGAACGCCTGCGACGCCGCCGCCAGCTCGCGGATCGGCCGCACCTGGTTGCGCAGGAACAGCACCGCGATCGCCACCAGCCCGGCCGCCGCCAGGTTGGTGATCAGCAACAGCTGGTGCGGGTTGGTCGGGTTCAATTGACGCCGAGGGATCGAGACATACAGCACGCCCTTGGCCGTAAGCACCCGGGCCACCACCGCCTTGGGCACCGACACCAGATCGATGGTCATCGGCCGCGAGACGCCGGATTTCAGCGTCTCTTCGATCACCCCGCCGGTCACGTCGTAAAAGGCCATCAGCGCCTGCGGCTCGACCCGCCCGTCAGGGTTAAGCTGGAACGACAGCCCCAGCGGACGTTCGGCTGCGGCCAACAGCGCCTCGGCGCCGGCACGGTCCTCGGCCGCGTCGATCTCGGTCACGATGAAGTCCAGCTCGCGCGCCACGTCCGAGGCCATCTGCAGCGTCACGCCGTCATAGTGCCGGTTCACCAGCACAGTGGACACGATGGCCTGCAACAACAGGATGGGGAGGATCAGGATCAACAGCGCGCGCCCAAACAAGCTGCGCGGCATCGAGCGCTTGAGGCGGGCGAACAAGCCGGTCATGGGCGCGAGTTAGGGTCGCCGGCGGCTCGAGCGCAAGCGTGGGCACACCGCACCCGCGCAAGGCGGACAGCCGCCCGGGCACAGCCGCCCGGGTACAGCCGCCCGGGTACAGGCACACGGGCACAGGCACACGGGCACAGGCGCACGCGTACAGGCGCACGGGTACAGGCGGACGGGCACCGGCGCCCGGGTATAGGCGCCCGGGTTTAGGCGGAAGGGTACAGACGGACGGGGACGGGCGGACGGGCACAGGCGGACGGGCACGGTCGAGGCGGCGGGGGGCAGGACATGACGATGCAAGCGGGCGGCGGGGGCGCAGACCCTAGGGCCGAGAAGCCGGCCGAAGGGCCCCAGGCGATGGCCCCCGGCGTGTGGCGGCTGACAGCGCCCAACCCGTCGCCGATGACCTTCCAGGGGACGCAGACCTATCTGGTAGGCCCCGCCAAGGGCGCCGGCCCAATCGCCGTGATCGACCCCGGCCCCGCGTCGGCACGCCACCGCGCTGCGATCCTGGCGGCCGTGCCGCCCGGCAGCCGCATCGCCGCCATCCTGGTCACCCACAGCCATGTCGACCACAGCACGGGGGTGCCGGCCCTGGCCGCGGCCACCGGCGCGCCGGTCTATGCCTTCGGCCCCCACGGCAGTGGCATGTCGGCCACCATGCAGGCGTTGGCCGCGGCCTCGCCGGCACTGGGCGGGGGCGAGGGTGCCGACCGCGCCTTCGCGCCCGACCGCCGGCTGGCCGATGGCGAGGTGCTGGCGCTGGACGGCGTGCCCATCGCCGCGTTGCACACGCCGGGTCACCTGTCCAACCACCTGTCCTTCGCCCTGGTCGACCGCGCCCTGCTGTTCACCGGCGATGCGGCGATGGGCTGGTCCACGACTCTGGTCTCGCCGCCCGAGGGCGACATGGCCGAGCAGGTGCGCACGCTCGACCGGCTCGAGCGCGCGGCCCGTGCGATGTCGGCACCGGTGCTGCTGCCGGGCCATGGGCCCGCGGTGCCCGACCCGCTGCGCCTGATCGCCGAGCACCGGGCCCATCGGGCGGCACGGCGCGCCTCGATCCTGGCCGCACTGGCCGACGGACCGGCCGACGCAGCGTCGCTGGCCCGACGGCTCTACACCGACACACCGCCTGCGCTGATGGGGGCAGCGGCGCGCAACGTGCTGGCCACGCTGCTGCAGCTGATGGAGGAAGGCGCGGCCGAGCCTGCCGGCCCGCTCGCCGCGGACGTCGCCTTCCGCGCTGTCTGACGCAGCCGGTGCGCGCGGGTCCACCCGGCCGGCCGGCAGGGCGCCCTGCCGCGGCGCGAAGGAGCGACACACCCGCGAGGTGCCCCCCGGCGCTGCCGCACAGCGACGCTGGCCCGACCCATGGCGCGGCCTCTGATGGCAGCGCCCGGACCGGTTGCGCATCGGTATGCCCGCATTCATGCGATCTTCGCGGATGGCGCGCCAACACTGTCGTGGGTGGGCGCGGCGCCCAAGAGATCGCCGGGCGCCGTCGCTGGGCGCCGTCGCTGGGCGCCGTCGCTGGGCGCCGACGCCGTCGCCGGGCGCTTACGACGTCGCCGGCCGCCCAACGGCTCGCGCGGCGCCGACGACCGCGCGAGGTGCCTGCATCCCGGCAGGGCGCGCGCGACCCGGCCCGCGCCCCGACGTGGAGAGACCGCCGATAACGCCCCAGGGCTCAGCCGGCGCAGATCGCCTGCAGCGCGGTCCAGTCGTTGTCGCTCAGCGCCGGGCGATAGGGGTCGTCGGCGACCGTGTCGGCTGCCAGCGCCCGCTCGGCCCGGCCCGACAGGCTGGGGTGCGAGGCGAAGTAGCGCAGCGCCTCGGGCGTGTCGCCGTGCTCCTCGCGCATCCGGTCGAAGAACCGGCTGAACGGCGCGCTCGGCAGCGCGGCGTCGGCCAGCATCGCCAGCGCGGTCTCGTCGGCCCGCGCCTCGGCCTCGCGGGTGAACGACGCGTTGATCGCCGCCTCGCCCAGCGCCGCCGCCATGCCGCCGCCGAACACGTCGCCCACCATGATCGACAGCAGCCCCGCCGAGCCCGCCGTGCGCAGCACGCCCACCGTGGCGTCGCGGTGGATCACGTGGGCGATCTCGTGGGCCAGGACGCCGGCGACCTCCTCGGGCCGGTCCGCGCGCTTGATCAGCCCGTCGAACAGCAACACGTGCCCGCCCGGCATCGCCACGGCGTTGACCATCGGGCTGCGCAGCACCCGCACGTTCAGCGGATAGGGCAGGTCCATCTGCCCCACCAGCCGCTCGGTCATCCGCGCCAGCGCGGCGTCGCCCTCGGGCGTCGAGCAGATCGGCTCCTCGTCGCTGGATACCAGCAGCCGCTCGACCTGGGCCGACACCGCGCGACCCAACGCCTGTTCGCGCTCGGGCGGGATCATCGGCGCGAGCTGCTGCGCCAGCATCGGCACCAGCACGAAGACGATGGCCAGCACCGAGCCCACGGCGCCGAACCCCCACAACGCCGCCCGCTGCAGCCCGCGCTTGCCCACCGAGCGCCGCTCCAGGTCGGGGCAGGCGCGGCGCAGCGCCCGGATCATCATCGGATCGTCGATGATCAGCCGCTCGTCGTCGTCCTGGCCCGGCGTCAGCGTCATCTCGCCGATCCCGCCCATCGCGATGGCCCGCACCGAGCCCAGTGCCCAGTGCGCGATCGCCCGGTCGGCGTGGCTGTAGATCACCAGCGAGTGGCCGCCGAAGCCGACGAGCACGTGCTGCGACACGGCCGACTGACCGTCGAAATAGCGGCCGGTGACCTCTGGCGTCTGGCCGTCGGGCGATGCGGTGGTCATGGCCGGTCTCCTGGCAGCGCGCGGCGGCGACGGTTTGCCCGGACGCTCGGCGCCCGCCGCCCGGGCACCGAGCTTGCCGCCCGCGGCCGTTGGGTCAAGGCACGCCGCCCCCGGCGATCGGGCGAGAGGCAGGCCCCCGACACGCCCCTAAGGAGGCCTGCAGGAGCGTGCCCGGGTGCGCCCCCGGGAGGAGCGAGACCGACGCCCGGATCGCGGCGCCCCCGGGTGCGCTGGGTATGGCGCATGGCCGGCCGGCTAGACCCCGGCGCCGAGCTCCAGGCCCAGCGCATCGGCAAATCCCCCGGCCTCGGCGTTTTCGCTGCGCTCGACCTGGCGCGCGCGCTGCAGCAGCTCGGGGCGGCGCATCACCATGGCCTCGACCTTGGCCTGCAGCACGGGTTGCACGACCAGCGTGTTGGTAAAGCCCGTGTTGATCGCCTGGAAGAAGGTCAAGGCCGCAACGATCCCGATCAGCACCGGCCACACCGCCAGGCTGAGCGCCACCCAGTCCAGCTCGGGCGGCGGCACGCTGCCGTCGCCATCGAGCGACTGCAGATAGAGCTCCAAATCGGCCATCAGATCGGGCGAAAGCACCGAGGCGCTGGCCCCCGACAACAGCCCCGTCGTCAGGATGATCACGGTCGCGCCCAGACCGCCCACAATCGACGTCAGGATCGAGGTCAGCACGTTGCCCTTGATCGTGCGCCAGATGATCGTGCCCGTGCGCAGGTCATTCTCCAGCACGACGCCGCCCAGCTGGCGGTTATCCCACAGGTACTGGAAGGCGCCCGCGCTGTAGTTGATCCACATGATCACCCAGATCAGCACGAAGAACGGCAGGATCGTGAACAGGATCGCGCTCAGATACTCGGGCCCCAGCTCCATTTCCTCGGCGATGCCCCACACCGCCAGGAACATCAGCCCCGCGGCGATGTAGAACCAGATCCAGTAGGCCAACAGACCCAGCCAGCTGCCGCCCTGGCTGAAGCTCAACGAGCCCAGGTGCGCCCGGTCCGTCATGTACTTGGCCTGCTTGAAATGCATGTAGGGATACATGATCCCCAGCGTGATCACGGTCAGGAACAGCCACCAGACCGAGCGCAGCATGAAGCCGAAGCCGCCGCTCTCCATCCCCAGCCGGATGCCGCGCCAGGACAGGCGCGAGACCATGTATTTTATCGACGCATAGCGCGCCCAGAAATAGAGCGGCGCCACCGTCGCCAGCGAAATCGGCGCCAGCGCTGCGAAGGCGGCGGTCTCGTCCGTCGCCACCAGGCCCAGGAACAGCAGCGCCATGTTGGCGACCGCCAGATAGACCGAGAGCAGCAGCACCGCGATCAGAAAGCCGATCAGTTTCTCGAACCCGCTGCCGGTGTACTCGATCCCGTCGTTCTCGACCCGCACCGAGCCGGCGAGCGCACGGCGCGTGCGCGTCAGCATCCAGAAACGGTAGAGCCCGAGGGTGAAGACCGAGAGGAAGGTGCCGGTAAAGCCGATCCAGAACAGCTCGCCCGACAGCACAAAGCGCGGGCGCGCTTTCTTCTCGGCCGGGGCCAGCCAGTCGCCGTCGTCCTTGGCGGTCACGCCGTCGTCGGCGCCGGGTTTGCCGCCGCGCTTGCCGAGGCGCGCGCCGCCGTCCTGATCGGCCTGTGCCGCGCGCTCGCGCTGGCGGTTCTGGACCGAATAGCGCTCCAGGTCCCAGGCCGGGCGGCCTGCCTCATCCCCGCTCGTGACCACTGCTCGATCCCCCGCTCGGCGCCAGCCGGCACCCGCCGCAGCGCGCCGTGGCCCGGGCAGCGGTCCCGCTCCACACGGCCCGCGCGCGACGCGTGTGTCCTAGCGATGACGCGCGAATGTGGCATCGATGTGGGAGCGAACGGCCGATTGTGCCGAATTCGGCCCCGTCCGCCCCCCTGTGGCGCGATTTTGTCGCCCTCCGGACGCCCACGCCAGACCCGCCCACCAGAAGCGCCCAACCGACCCGCCTACCAGAAGCGCCCGCCAGAAGTGCCCGCCATACGGGCCCGCCAGAAGTGCCCGCCATATGGGCCCGCCGTACCCGCCCGCTGGCAGCGCCCATCGCGCGCCGCGCCGCATGGAGCGAGGTGCGGGCCGCTCACTCTCCGGCGGTCTCTCCGGCAGCGCGCAGGTCGGGCAGCACATAGCCCTGCTCCAGCAGCATCTCGCGGATATGGCGCTTGGAAAGCTTGCCCGTCGCCGTGTGCGGCAGGCTCTCGACCGTCACCACATCGTCGGGGAGCTGCCACTTGGCAAAGCGCGGCGCCAGATGGGCGACGATCGCGGCCGGGTCGGGCGAGACGCCGGGCCGCGGCACCACCAGCAGCACCGGGCGCTCGTCCCACTTGGGGTGCGGCACGGCGACGGCCGCGGCCTCGGCCACGTCCGGGTGTCCCACCGCCGCGTTCTCCAGGTCGATCGACGAGATCCACTCGCCGCCCGATTTGATCACGTCCTTGAACCGGTCGGTGATGCGCGCATAGCCGAGCGGGTCCAGCGTCGCGGCATCGCCCGTGTCGAACCATCCCTCGGCGTCGGTCGCGTCGCTCTCTTCGGCCAGATAGCGCTGCACCACGCCCGGGCCGCGCACCTGGAGCCGGCCCTGGCTGACGCCATCGCGCGGCAGCTCGGCCCCGGTGTCGTCGACGATCCGGAAATCGACGGTAAAGGCGGGATGGCCCACCGTCTCCTGCATGTCCAGCCGCCGCTCGGCCGGCATCGCGGCCACCTCGGGCTTCTCCGAGCACACCGATCCCAGCGGCGAGATTTCGGTCATCCCCCAGGCATGCAGTACCCGCACGCCGTAGAGATCCTGGAATGCCTCGATCACCGCCCGCGGGCACGAGGAGCCGCCGATCACCACCCGCTCCAGCGTCGGCAGCCCGCGCCCGGTCTCGCGCAGATGCGCCAGCAGCGGCAGCCACACCGTGGGGACCGCGGCCGAGATGGTGACGCCCTGGTCCAGCATCTCGCACAGGCTGACCGGGTCCAGCCGTCGCCCCGGCATGGCCATCGCCGCGCCGGCCATTGGCGAGGAATAGGCCGTGGTCCAGCCGTTGGCGTGGAACAGCGGCACCACAGGCATGATCGTGTCCATGCTGGACAGGCCCAGCATGTCGGGTTGGATCATCGCCATGGCGTGCAGGACGTTCGAGCGGTGGCTGTAGACCACGCCCTTGGGCCGCCCCGTGGTGCCCGAGGTGTAGCAGATCCCGCAGGCCGCGCGCTCGTCGACCGGCTCCCAGGCGGTGTCGCCGTCCTCGGCCGCGATCAGCGCCTCGGCGGTATGCACCGGCAGCGACAGGCCCGCCAGCGCCTCGGGCACCGTATCGCCCAGCACGATCAGCCCGCGCAGCTTGGGCAGGTCGGGCACCAGCCCCGCGATCACCGGCGCCAGATCGCCGTCCAGCACGATCCATTCATCGCCCGCATGATCGGCGATGTAGGTCAGCTGGGCGTGCCCCAGCCGCGGGTTCAGGGTGTGAAACACGGCGCCCGCGCCCGGCACGGCGTACCAGGCCTCCAGGTGGCGCGCGGTGTTCCAGGCCATACCGCCGACCACCGTGCCCGGCACGATGCCCAGCCGGCGCAGCGCCTGCGTCAGCCGCAGCGTCCGCACGCGCAGCGCCTGCCAGGTGATGCGCACGATCGCACCGTCCTCGGCGCCATAGGTCAGCCGCGAGATCACCGGCCGGTCCGGATGATACCGCGCCGCGTGGTCCAGGATGCGCCCCACCCTCAGCGGCCATTCCTGCATCTGCCCGAACATGGGGCCCCTCCCTTGGTCTTCTGCTTTGACCGCCACGGTAGCGACGGCGGGGCGCGAGGCAACGCCAAGGGGCCGCGCAAAGCGCCCGACGGTTCGCGATGACCCGAAATGGGGCCCGTCCGGTCCGGCGCCCCGGCCGTGGGCGCGACGACCCGGCGGGCACCGCAGCGCCCGGCGCGCTGCAGCCGACTCACGCCCCCGTTCAAG
>JBCCMW010000094.1:0-11689 GCA_039026175.1 Pseudomonadota bacterium | reverse complement strand
CTGGCCGCTGGCCGATCCGGGCGCGCGGCCGGTCGCGCCGGCGGCGGCACCGCCGGATGCGCCACCGACGCCCGACCCGGGCGCGGTCATCCGTTTGGTACGCTTGCGCTCGACGACGACGGTATTGCCCGGGCTGCGGCCCATGCCGCCGCGCGGGCCGCCACGCCCAAGCCCACCGCGGCTACCGCCGCCCGGTCCGCCGCGTCCGCCCTTGCCGTCGCCGGTGTTGTTGTCGCTCATCCATCATCCTTTGGGGCCGCCGCGGCCCCGCATCCGTCAGTCGCCCGTCGTAGACCCGTATCCGCGCCAACGCTGGCGCCGGTCCCGTCCGCCCGGGCGTCGGTGCCAGCGCCTTGGCCGCTGCCTTCGCGGTCGCCACACCCGGCAACCGGCGCATCCGCTGCGCCACGGTCGTCCGGCCGGCTTGCCGCGGCGCTCGCCGCGCTGAACCTCGGGCTGACCCCTTCGCGAAAGCCGGACAGCCGCCCGGCCTCGCCCAGGGCACGTGCCGCCACGCCGCCCCTGTCGAGCGCGGCATGTATGGCAAACTCGCGCCCAAATGCCAAACCCAATTCCCGGCCGTCCAGGACCCCGATCCAGGGCGCTTCGGGCGCCAGCCGGCGCAGCTTTTCGCGCCCGTCCGCCGCGGCGTCCCGCGCCGTGATCAGCGCCCCGGGCTCGCCGCCGCGCAGCCGCTCGCGCACCTTCTCGAAGCCCGTGACCGCCTGGCCCGCCTTGCGCGCCAGCGACAGGGTGTCGACCAGCCGGCGCACCAGCAGCGTCTCCAGCAGATCGGCCAGCCCCTCGGGCACGGCCACCTGGCGCTTGAAGGCGCGGCTGAACAGCCGCTTGCGCTCGGCCCGCTCGGCCGCCGCCCGGTCGGCCGAGAGCCAGGCGCCCCGCCCCGGCAGCTTGCCCGCCAGATCGGGCACCGCGCTGGCGCCGTCGGGCGCCAGAACAAAGCGGATCAGTCCGGCGGCAGGCTGGCTCTCGCCCGTCGCCACACAACGCCGCTCCGGCTCATCCGGTCGATGCGCCTTGCGCCCGCGCGTCACGGCCCCGGCCTCCCAGCGCCCGTGCGGCCCAGGTCACGACCGGCCACCGAAGACCGAGGCCGCCGTGGGCTCGGTCTCGGGCACGGTATCCGCGGCCTCGGCGTCCTCATCGCCCTCGGGCGGAGGGTTGGTGGCGAGCTCGAATTCCTCCTCGTCGATCATGCCGACGGCCAGCCGGGCGCGCATGATCAGATAGTGCGCCTCCTCGGCCGAGATCTCGAAGGCCTCGAGCAGGCCCTCCTCCTTCTCGCGCTTGCCGTCCACCTGGATGTAGCCGCCGGCCAGCTCGAAGTCGGCGCAGCGGGCAAACTCGGTCAGGTCGGTGATGCCGTCCTCGGCCAGTGCGACCAGCATCAGCGGGGTCAGTCCCTCGAAGGCGATCAGATCCTCGGCCATGCCCAGCTCCTGTGCGCGGGCAAGGGCGGCCTGGTTCGCCTCCTCCAGCTTTTCGCGCGCGCGCAGCTGCAGCTCGTTCGCCGTCTCTTCGTCGAAGCCGTCGATGGCGGTCAGCTCCTCCAGCTCGACGAAGGCCACCTCCTCGAGGCTGGTGAACCCCTCCGAGACAAGGAGTTGCGCGACCATCTCGTCGATGTTCAGCGCCTCCATGAACATGGCCGAGCGTTCGGCGAACTCCTGCTGGCGGCGCTCGCTCTCCTCGGCCTCGGTCATGATGTCGATGTCCCAGCCCGTGAGCTGGCTGGCCAGGCGCACGTTCTGGCCCCGCCGGCCGATGGCCTGGCTGAGCTGCTCGTCGGGCACCACGACCTCAATGCGCTGGGCATCGTCGTCCATCACGACCTTGACCACCTCGGCCGGCTGCAGCGCGCTGACGATGAAGGCGGCGGCATCATCGACGAAGGGGATGATGTCGATCTTCTCGCCCTGCAGCTCGTTCACCACCGCCTGCACGCGGCTGCCGCGCATGCCGACGCAGGCGCCCACGGGGTCGATCGAGTTGTCGTAGGACACCACGCCGATCTTGGCCCGGCTGCCAGGATCGCGCGCCACCGCCTTGATCTCGACCAGCCCGTCATAGATCTCGGGCACTTCCATGCCGAACAGCTTGGCCATGAACTCGGGCGCGGTGCGGCTGAGGAAGATCTGCGGGCCCCGCGTCTCGGCCCGCACGTCGCGGACATAGGCGCGGATGCGGTCGCCCACGCGGTAGGCCTCGCGCGGGATCAGCTGATCGCGGCGGATGATCCCCTCGGCCCGGCCCAGGTCGACGATCACGTTGCCGTACTCGACCCGCTTGACGGTGCCGTTGATGATCTCGCCAACGCGGTCCTTGAACTCCTCGTACTGGCGCTCGCGCTCGGCGTCGCGGACCTTCTGGACGATCACCTGCTTGGCGGTCTGGGCGGCGATGCGGCCGAATTCCTGGCTGGGCAGGGGTTCGGTGATAAAATCGCCGACCTCGGCCTCGGGGTTCTTCAGCCGGGCTTCCTCGACCGAGATTTCGGTGAAGTGGTTCTCGACCTCCTCGACCACTTCCAGCGCGCGGGACATCTGGATCTCGCCGGACTTGCGGTCGATGAAGGCGCGGATGTCGTATTCGGCCCCGTAGCGCGAGCGCGCCGCCTTGCCGAGGCTGTCTTCCATCGCCTCCAGCACCAGCTCGCGGTCGATCAGCTTCTCGCGCGCGACCGCGTCGGCGATCTGCAGCAGTTCCAGCCGGTTCGCACTGACCATCAGGCGTCACTCCCGTTGTAGCGGGCGCCGCTCCCTGCGGGGGCGGTCCCACCGTCGTTGTCGTCGTCGCCCGCGTCCAGGCCCAGATCGGCGCCGACCAGCGTGTCCTCGTCGTCCTGTTGGACGATCTCGTCGAAGGCCGTCTCGTCGAAGGCGGGCTGGCCGGCCTTGCCGCCGCGGCGCAGGCTCTCGGCGATCAGGTCGTCGCTCAGCACCAGCTTGGCGTCGGCCAGCCAGTCGAACTTGAGCCCGATGGTGCCCTCGTCGATCTCGATCAGTACCTCGTCGTCCTCGATGCCGGCCAGGATGCCCTTGAAGCGCTTGCGCCCCTCGATCAGCTCCTCGGTCTCGAGCCGGGCCTCGAAGCCTTCCCAGCGGTCGAAGTCCTGCAGCCGGGTCAGCGGCCGGTCGATGCCGGGCGAGGAGACCTCCAGCGTGTAGGCCCCGGCGATCGGATCCTCGACGTCCAGCACGGCCGACACCGCGCGCGAGAGCTGCGCGCAGTCCTCGACCTCCATCGTGCCGTCGGCGCGTTCGGCCATGATCTGCAGCGTCGCGCGCTTGCCGCCCATCAACCGCAGGCGCACCAGGCCGTAGCCCATGCCCTCGACCGTGGGCCCGATCACGGCGGCCAGCCGCTGGTCGATCGGCGCTTTGGCGATCAGGTTGGCCATGGCCCGGCTCCCGCGCGGTGCGTGAACAAAAAAAGCGGACCGCAGGGCCCGCCGTTCCTGAGCACCCGCCTGCCGGCGAGGCCACCGCGATGTCCCGGGTTCCTACGCCTGCCGGGCCGCCCGCGCAACCCCACCCGTATGATACCGTCGCGCGGCGCGTGCCCCGGATCGCGACCGGGCGCCGCCCTGGCGAGGTTGAGGCGCAGCCAGACCGCTGTGCCAGGTGGGGCGGAGGAAGCGAGACGCTGCGGCTCGACCCCGACGCAGGACCCGAGCGGCGGCAGCCGCTGGCAGGGACGGACGTGCCGCGTCACAGGCTGGATCGCGCCGGCATCGCACCCCGGCCGATCGCCGACCTGAGCCGCCCTTGGGGCGCCCCGACACGCTCCCCCGCCGCTACGTGGTGGGTGCCGAGGGCGGGATCGGGATCGGCGAGTGCCATGCCGAGCCTCTCGCCTGCGCGCGCATCGCGCCGGTCGGGACCGGTCGGGACCACCCGGGGGGCCGGTCTGGGCCGGTTAGGGGTCGGTCTGGGCGGGGCGGCGGCTGACGCTGGATGCGTCCGAGCGCCGGCCTGCGGTGATCGAGGAGACACACAAGTCGACCGGAAGTGGCGACGATCCTGCCCGCGGGTCGGCGCTGGCGGGCCCGCCGATGGGCGCCGGGCTGGATCCCCCGGCGGGAGTTCTGCAGGCGTTCCGATCGGGTCGCGGCACCTGCTACGACCGGATTGCCGTGATCGCGAACGTTGACTGTCCCAGCGCTGCCTGCGGCGGCGCGCCCGGCCCCGTCGACCCGCTCTGGTGCAGGCCACCGCGCCGGGGTCGGTCGCGGGCCGACCCTGCCGCGAGCAGCCCGGTAAGCCCGCTCAGCCGGTACCGTCGCGCCAGTTGCCGATGGCGCCCATCAGCAGGGGGCGGGCACGGGGAGCTTCGCCTTCAGCATAGGGCAGCGGGCGGCAGACGGCGATGGCGGCCGCGCCCACGCGGGCGGTCAGCGCGGCGTTGACGGCGGCCTCGCCCAGGCGGCGTGACAGGCGGCCCAACACCCCCTGGCCCAACACCGGGTCCAACAGATCGTCGGTCGCGGCCATCGCGCCGGTCGCGACCAGATGCTGGCCCACGGCCTTGAGCAGGCGCCAGGCACCCAGCCAGCCGCCCCGCCCGCCGTAGATCCCCGCCACGCGCCGGATCATCCGGAGGTTGGCGAACAGCACCAGCGCGATGTCCAACAGCGCGATCGGGATCAGCGCGGTGGCGCCGGCCACGGCCCGCGCGGCCCGCTCGACCTCGCGCTCGGCCGCAGCGTCCAGGGGGGCGACGACCAGTTTTTCGGCCAGGGCCAGCCGCTCGGCCGGGTCGGGTGCATCGTCTTCGGCCGCGGCCAGGCGTGCCAGCCCGTCGGCTGCGTCGGCGCGGTGCTGCAGCAAGCGCTTCAGCCCCGCCAGCGCCTCGTGCGCCGCTGCGCCGTCGCCCACCGCACCGCGCCGTGCGGCCTGGCGCAGCCGGTCCAGACGGCCGAGCCGCGCCAGACCTGCAATCTCGCCCAGGCAGAGCGCGACGAACGCCCCCGCCAGCAGTGCCGCCAACGCCACGCCGACCCAGCCGAGTGCCGCGGTCTGGACGAACGCCGCGGTGACCAGTGCCTCGACCGCCAGCGCGCCGGCGAGCAGCCCCAGCCCGCCCAGCGCCAGCACGAAGAGCTGCAGCGCCAGGCCCCCGCCTCGTACCGCCGGCGCGCGCGGCGTCGGCGCCTGGGCGGGACCGTCCTCGATCGGCGGGGCGCCGGCGGCGCCGGGCTTGTCGGCCGTCTCGGCAGCGTCCAGCTCCAGCACGAAGGCGCCGCCGGTGCGGTTGGCCTGGGCGGTATCGGGCCCGTTCTGCGTCTCAGCCAAGGCGGTCTCCGATCAGCCAGTCCAACGCGGCGTCCAGCCGGATGTGCGGCGGACCGCCGGTACCCCAGCGCGGGGGACGGAAGTCGACGGCCGCGAAATCGTCGGGCGCCGCGACCCCGCCGCCGTGGATCAGCGTGCCGGCATCCTCGGGCAACCGGCCGGCGTGGACGGCGACGCGGCGGCCGTCGGCGGTCTCGCCGCGCACCACGTCCATCGGGCCGGCCGGGCCCTGCACCGTGTCCTCGGCCGTCGCGCGCACCGCGGCCAGGGCGATGGCCCGGGTCTCGGCCCCATCGAAGCGCGCCCGTCGCGCGGCCTCGGCCGTCATCGCCTCGATCAGCGCCGTCAGCCGGGCGTGCTGGCCGTGGTGCAGCCGGTCCGCCTTGGTCGCCGCCACCAGCACGCGATCGATGCGCCGCGCCCCCAGCACGCGGTCCAGCCAACTGGACCGGCCATGGCGAAAACAGGCCAGCGTCTCGCCCATCGCCTCGGTCATGTCGGCGAGCGCGCCGGGGCCCCGCGCCAGCGCCGACAGCGCATCGACCAACACCACCTGCCGGTCGAGCTTGGCGAAGTGCTTGCGAAAAAACGGCTTGGCGACCGCGCGTTTGTAGGTCTCGAAGCGTGCGCGCATCGTGCCCCACAGCGTGCCCGGTGCCCGTTCCGCGGCGCTCTCGGGCCGGGGCAGCGGTGCAAAGGCGAGCATGGGCGAGCCCGCGTACTCGCCCGGCATCAGAAAGCGCCCGGGCGCCAGCGTCGAAAAGCCGGCCTTGCGGCAGGCCTGCAGGTATGCCGCCCAGGCCGCCCCCAGCCGCCCGGCTGCAGCCTCGTCGTGCGCCTCGCCGGGGCGCGCGGCCGGCAGCGCACCATGCCAGCCCGCCGCAGCCTCGCGACGCACCGCCTGGTCGGCCGAGGCCAGGGCACCGGCTGACCAGCCTTCGTAGTCGGCATCGATCAGCGCCAGATCCATCAGCCACTCGCCGGGATAGTCGACGATGTCGACGTTCACGGTCTGCGGGCCGGCGATGTCGCCAAACAGCGGGCGCGCCAGCCGCTCCAGCAGGGCGCGGTTTTCCATGCGCAGCGCGACGCGAAGTTGACTGACGGCGCCCGTCGCCTCGGGCCAGGTCGGCGGATCGCCGCGCAGTCGCGCGAGGTTGGCCTCGACCGGAAAGCGCGGCACGTCGTCGTCGGGCTGCGGGCGCAGCAGGGCGGCCAGGATCCGCCCCTCGGCCGCCGGCGCAAAGCGGCGCAGCCGGTCGCGCTCCAGCAGGCTGGCGGCGAGCGCGGTGATGAACACCGTCTTGCCCGCGCCCGACAGCCCGGTGACGCCGACGCGCAGGCCGCCCTCGAAGGCGGCGCCGGCCTCCGAGCGCAGCCGCTCGATCCCGTCCAGCATGTCGTCGGCCAGCGCGCCGATCCGCGACAGCGGGCCGCCCGCGCCGGACAGCATCCATGTGGCGGATGCCGGCGGCGCCGTGTGCCCGTGGCGCGCGTCCTCTGTGATCCTGTCGTGCATCGTCCTGCCCGGCCCGCGGTGCTCCCCGCCCGCCCCAGCACATCAGCGGCGTGGGGCGCCGACGCAAGGCCCAAGGGTCAGATGCCGTCCACCGGGTGCCTTGTGGGCGATGGCCGGCGCTTGCGCAGCGCGCGCGTCGGGGCCATCACCCGGCCCCATGCCCCGCTATCGCCTGACCATCGAGTACCACGGCGGCCCGTTCCTGGGCTGGCAGCGCCAGGCCGAGGGGCCGACGGTGCAGGGCCGGTTGGAGCGCGCGCTGGCAGCGCTGGATACCGCGCCCGACGGCACGCCGCCCCTGGTCCAGGGCGCGGGCCGCACCGACACCGGCGTGCACGCCACGGGCCAGGTGGCGCACGTCGATCTGGCCCGGGCGTGGACGGGCTACCGGCTGCAGATGGCGCTCAATCACCACCTGCGGCCAGACCCCGTGGCAGTGCTGCAGGCGACCACGGTGCCCGCGGCGTTTCACGCGCGGTTCTCGGCGACGGGTCGGCAGTATCGCTATGTGATCGTCAACCGCGCAGCGCCCCTGACGCTCGAGGCGGGGTTGGTGTGGCGCGTTGCCCGTCCCCTGGACAGCGCCGCGATGTCCGAGGCCGCGGCCGCCATGCTGGGCCGGCACGACTTCACCACATTCCGCGCCGCACAGTGCCAGGCAGCCTCGGCGATAAAGACCCTCGACCGTTTCGAGATAGCGCGGACGGGCGAGCGCATCGTCTGCACGCTCGAGGCCCGGTCCTTCCTGCACAACCAAGTGCGCAGCCTGGTCGGCAGTCTTGAACGGGTGGGCAGCGGTGCCTGGGCGCCGGCCGACATGGCCGACGCGCTCGCGGCCCGCGACCGCAGCCGGTGCGGCCCGGTCGCGCCGCCGAACGGCCTGTGCCTGACGGCGGTGACCTATCCACCGACCGCGCCGACGGCGGCCGAGGATCCCGCCGGTGTCACCGCCGATCAAGCGCCGCCGGCCGGATCGTAACACTGCCCACCGCTTGCGCCGCTATCGGGCCCTACTCGCATCTCGTCCCCAGCCTGTGTCGTGCGAGGTTTGGAGCGGCCGCAGGGTGGGCCCGTTCGGATCAGGTGCTTTAGGGGACTTACTCTATCGAACGCCCTTTCCATGCAGCGGTCGCAGCGGCGAGCGAATTTCAGCGCTGCGGTATGGAGTCTCGCGCATGCGCGGCGTTCTCGATCGTCGGGGCTTGATCCGCCGCGCGTCTGGCCCGGGCGACCGAAGTCGGTTTCAAGCCCGCTGCTCCCACAGTGCCAGATGCGCCCCGGCCGGATCGCGGACGATCGCAAAGACGCCATGGCGTTCAGCCACGACGTCGCCGCCGTAGAGGGCGACCTGGGCCAAAGCGTCCTGCAGGGATTGGACGGCAACGTACATCATCCACACCGGCGGGACGGCGGCGTTGTCGTGTCGAGCTTGGCATAAGCCGGCAACCCGATCGCCGTCTTTCGTCGTCATGTCGAAATCGACGTAATCGCCCATATCGTGTTCCGAGGCCTTCCAGCCACAAACAGCTTCGTAGAACGGTACGATCCGTGTGGCGTCCTTTACCGTTAGATCGTGCCAAAGCGGTCGTCCGAGTTCAGTGCAGGGCATTTTTCATTCGCTTTCAAGTTGATTACCATTCCCTGACTTTCACATCGTCGCTAGATCCTCTTGCAAGGATTTTTGCTGGACCAGCAGTCGTTGAGGTTGGTTGCCGACATGCCGCAGGCATTCCCGAGCATCTACAGATAAACGAAATTCCTTCGACTGTATTCGATCTTCGACATCTCAATAGCTGAATTCCTCGACCTTCTTTCTACATCGACATCCGGGCGTCGCAGCCATGCCGCTTCGTCGAACACATCGCGGGGAGGAGCGATGGCCTGGGGTTTTGCAGAGCATCGCGCACGTCCGACTTGCGCGCGGATCCCCCTTTGGATCGAGCCACGGTCCGCGCGGAGGTTCCGCATCACCACGACCTTCGTCATCTCGGATTAGGCTAATCCAACGACCCTGAGAGCAGGGCGGGTGGGGGGCCCAGACGGTTTCGAAAGAAGAGGAACGCGGGGCGGCGGCGGCAAGCGCCGTCGTGGCGCAGCGCCGCAGGCCTTGGACCCTTCTGCGCATCCGGCTAGGTCTCGCGCGGTCAGCAACCACCACGGACCTGCCATGGCCCCCGGGACGCCCCAGCCCCACGATCGCGACGAGCCAAGCCTCGGCGACCGCGCCATCCCGATCCACTTCGACCCCACACGCAGTGCCGCGCTCGGCCGTCTGCAGGCCTTCGCCCCGCGCATGGGGGGCCACTACAAGTCGCGCCGCAACCACGACAACGGCCCCGGGAAGCGCGACAACGTCTCGGTCCTCGCGCCCTACCTCACCCGCCGCATGGTGACCGAGCGGGAAACCGTCGAAACCGCCCTCGCTCACCACAGCGCTTCGTCCTGCGAGAAGTTTGTGCACGAGGTCGTCTGGCGCACCTACTTTAAGGGTTGGCTCGAGCTGCGCCCCTCGGTGTGGGACGACTATCGCCTGGGCGTCGAGCAGGACCGCGCTGCCCTGACCCACGATCGCGGCCGCGCCAAGGCGTACGATCGGGCGATCGCAGGCACCACCGGGATCGAGGCGTTCGATGTCTGGGCGACGGAACTGGTCGACACCGGCTACCTGCACAATCACGCGCGCATGTGGTTCGCCTCGATCTGGTGCTTTACCCTTGGGCTCCCCTGGCGGCTGGGGGCGGACTTTTTCCTGCGCCACCTCGTTGACGGCGACGCTGCATCCAACACGCTCGGCTGGCGCTGGGTCGCGGGGCTGCACACCGTCGGCAAGCACTATGTCGCGGCCGATTGGAACATCGCCAAGTTCACCGGTTCGCGCCCCGGCGGCAGCCTGCACGCCGACGGCCTTGCCAAGAGCCCCGCGCCGCTTGACGACGGCGGCCTGCCGGCACGCGGCACCCTGCGCCCGGTCGACCCACCCCACTTCGACACGCCGACGGCGCTGTTGCTGACGACCGAGGATTTGGGCGTCGAGAGCGTAGACCTCGTCCGTCGGCCCGTCGCCGTCGCCACGTTGCGCCTGACCGAGCATCGCAGCGACGCCGAGACGCTGCCCGCCATCGTCGCCTTCGACCGTGGCGCACTGGCCGACGCAGCCGCGCGGGCCGGGGCACCCGGAGCGCCGGCGTTCGAGACCGGCATCCAGCCCGACACCCTGGTCGACTGGGCCCGCACCGCAGGATGCACCCGTATCGCCACACCCTTTGTCCACGCCGGCTGGGTGCGCGACTGGATCGATGCCGCGCACCCCACGCTCGCGCGGGCCGGCATCACGCTCGAGGAGATCCGCCGCCCCTGGGACGCGGCCTTTCACCCGCTCTGCACCGCCGGTTTTTTCAAGGTCAAGAACGAGATCCCAAAGACCTTGCGTAAACTTGGCGTCGGACGGTGACCACAGCGCGCCTAACCCTGGCGTAAACATCGGCCCTTCCACAGAATGGAAGCGATTTTCGACTTATTCTCGTCACGTTTCGTGCGACAGCGCCATATTTCACCAATTGTTTTCACTCTGCGGACAAAGAGGAAGGTGTTGAGGAAAAGTTGTGTGGTCGGTGAACCGAAGCGTCGCTGCCGCCGTATCCACTGCATGGCTGCACAGAACGGCCCGGCCATGACAGCGGAGAGAGCCTATGACCGTTGCCTTCACGCCTTCGAACGGGGATGTCGCGCGCCAGGCCATGTCGGCCGAGCTGCTCGACGCCGAGACGGAGCTCGATCTTGCCCGGCGCTGGCGCGACGAGCGTGACGAGGCCGCGCTACACCGGCTGGTCACCGCCTACCTCCGCCTCGCGATCTCGATGGCGTCCAAGTATCGCCGCTACGGCGCACCGATGACCGACCTGATCCAGGAAGCCGGCGTCGGCCTGATGAAGGCAGCCTCCAAATTCGATCCCGACCGCGGCGTGCGCTTTTCGACCTATGCCGTCTGGTGGATCAAGGCCTCGATCCAGGACTACGTGATGCGCAACTGGTCGCTGGTGCGCACCGGCTCGACCAGCTCGCAGAAGGCGCTGTTCTTCAACATGCGCCGCATCCGCGCCAAGCTGGAGAACGAGCGCAGCGACAACGGCCTGGCGCTCAACGCCGTCGAGATGCAGCGCGAGATCGCCGAGGAACTCGGCGTTCCTCTGCGCGATGTCGAAATGATGGAGGCCCGGCTCGCCGGCTCGGACTTTTCGCTGAACGCCCAACAGGCCGGCGAGGACGGGCGCGAGTGGGTCGAGACGCTCGAAGACGACGGTCCCCGCGCCGATGAAACCGTTGCCCGCTCGGCCGATATCGAGACCGCGCGCGGCTGGCTGTCGGACGCATTTCGCGCCCTGACCGAGCGTGAGAAGATGATCATCGCCGCCCGCAAGCTGGCCGATCAGCCCGAAACGTTGGAGAGCCTGGGCAACAAGCTCGGCCTCTCCAAGGAGCGCGTGCGCCAGCTCGAGGCCCAGGCGCTGCGCAAAATGCGCGTGCGCCTGGAGAACACCCACGGCGCCGCCGTCACCGAACTCGCGGCTACGCTCTGAGCGTACCGGTCTCAGCGAACTGATCGTTCTCCCAGGCGATCAGACTACTTGCCCCGGCAGCCTGCTGCCGGGGTTTTTTGTGCCCAAGCCCCCGGGTAACCGCCCTTCGCCGCGTTGAATGCCCGGACCGGCTCCGCTACACCGCCCACGGGCCGGCACCAAGGCCCCGTAGCTCAGCCGGATAGAGCGGTCGCCTCCTAAGCGACAGGTCGCAGGTTCGAATCCTGCCGGGGTCACCAGCATTTTTTGGTATCTGAATTTTGTGCATCTTCTTACTT